>JAEZHS010000788.1 GCA_023436825.1 Pseudomonadota bacterium
GCCAATTGAGGCCGCCTTGGGCGCCGACATAAAAGCCCGGCCAAGTCGGATTGGAGGACTCGAACAACGACTGGGCACCGGCGGCAGACGGCAGTACAGCAAGAACGGCGGCTGCGACGATAGCGGAACCTTTCATGGGTATCCCCCTTTCAGTTGCTGGTGCAGGTCAAACGCCAAGCCAAGGCCGGTTGCTACAGTGCCCGCATAAATTCGCCACACTGTTGCCCTTCTGCAACACGAGGGCCTCTCCCAGTGCAGAGGATGCGCAAGAGCCTGCCTCGGCGCCGTGTGTGCCGATGGGCGCTGATGGCCTCATGGAGCGGGTATTTACTGCGTTTCCTCGGATTCGATAGATTCGATCGAAGAACCGAGAGCGGGCAAGCAGTCAGGTGTTTGTAAGGGCACTACCTCGTGCCCTGGCTGCGCGTGACGCCCAGTACATCGGCTATGAATCCACCGGCGGCGTCATCATGCGCGAGGCGTCGCTCTGCGCGGGCCGCTATCGCCATGCCGCCCGTCATCTTCAGGAGTGTGCCAGTCTCGCACCGGCGATCGCCTACTGCGGCGCATTTGAAACGCATCGGGCCTCCGTGGCGAGGTTCGAAGCACAACGACGACGCCTCCCGGGCAAGCCAGGAAGGAAAGACCCGATCACCCCACCCGATCGCCGTCGATCGCCTGGACCATCGCCTCGACTGCCGCGTTCTGCTTCAGCCCGCTCTCGCGCACCAGGGCGCGCCAGGCGAAGAAGCCGAGCGCCAGGTGCAGGAGCGCGCGCCTGGTCGCGCCGAACTTCTCACCCAGCACCTCGTGCCAGGCCGCCATGGACGGCCCGAGCCGCAGCTCGACGATCTCGCGCGTCAGGGCGTGGTGCTCACTGTCGCGCAGCACGCAGGCGGCGACCTCGGCGTTGCGCTCGTACCAGCCCCAGACCGCGCGGAGACCGGTGCGCAGCCGCTCCCGCTGGTCCGCAATCGCCCGCCACGCCGCGGCATCCGGGAGGGGATCGCGCTCCAGCGTCAGCCCCGAGCAGGCCAGCAGGAGGCTGCGCTCGTCGGGGAAGTGGGCATAGACGGTGTGCCGCTGAACACCGGCCCGCTCGGCCACCATGCTGAGGCTGGTGAGCGCCGGGCCGACGCTGCCATGCAAGCCGACGGCGGCCTCGACGATGCGCAGCCGGGTTTCCGCCTGCTGCTCGGCGCGACGTTTCTGGGTGTAAGTCCGTGCCATTCTTATTTCCATTGCACAGGTGTGTATACTCAATATTGACAGGTCGGGATTTTCATTGCACACACATGTATCCCGGAAATCGACCACTGTCGACCGGCCCATCGAGACGGAGAAACCCATGGAAACCAGGATCAACGAGATCGCCGACGGCATCTACCGGCTGTCGACCTTCGTTCCGGAAATCGCGCCGCCGGCCGGCTTCACCTTCAACCAGTTCCTCGTGCTCGGCGACGACCCGTTGCTGTTCCACACCGGCCCCCGGCGCATGTTTCCCCTCGTCCGCGCGGCCGTCGCCCGCCTCGTCCCGCCCCAGCAGCTGCGCTGGATCACGTTCGGCCACTACGAAGCCGACGAGTGCGGCGCCATGAACGCGTGGTTGGCGGCAGCGCCGCGGGCCGAGGTGGCGCACGGGCAGACCGGCTGCTCGGTGTCGCTGAACGACATGGCCGACCGCACCCCGCGCGTCCTGCAGGACGGCGAGACGATCGACCTCGGCAAGGGCAAGCGGGTCCGCTACGTCGACACGCCGCACACACCACACGGTTGGGATGCGGGCCTTCTCTACGAAACGTCGACGCGGACGCTGCTGTGCGGCGACCTGTTCACCCAGCTCGGCGACGACCATGCGCTGACCGAAGGCGACATCGTCGGGCCGGCGATCGCGGCCGAGGACATGTTCGGCTATTCAAGCCTCAATCCGGACATGGGCACGACGATCCGGAAGCTCGCCGAGCTCACGCCGCGCACGCTGGCCTTGATGCACGGCCCCTCCTTCTCCGGCGACGGAGCGGCCGCCCTGCGGGCCCTTGCCGCGAGCTACGACAAGCGCGCTGCCAGTCAGGCATCCACGGCAGTCCATCGGGCGGCCGCCTGAGACCGTGTCAGTCCGTCGTCACGGCGCCCCCGACAGCCAGCTGCGGTCGAAGACCTCCGCCAGTGCGCGATAAGCCTGCACTGGAAGCTGATCCAGGCTGCCGCCACCGCCTCCGTTGAGGAACTCGGCCAAGTGCCGGTCGACGCCAGCGGAATCCTCGACCCGCAGGCCGAGCAGCGCGAGATCCTCGGCGATCGATCCTTGCAGCGGCAGATAGGCTTCAGCCGACCGCAGGCGCGGGGTCGCGGCCGGCAGCCGGATCATGGCGATGCGCGTGGCCGAGGGCTGCGCCTCGGGCCCGATCACGGTGGTGCCGAACATGAAGCCGGCGAGCACGCTGACCGGCGGTGATGCCTGGAACAGGCAGAAGCTGAGGACCTGCGCTCCGCCCGTTGCGTCGCTGACCTGGGCATGCAGGCCGCGCTGGGCGATGGACATCGAACCCCTGAGCTCCATCGGCCCGGTCGGCAGGACTTCGGTGTAGCTGATCGGCAGCCGGTTCGAGCCCGGGCTCGAATCGACGCCGATGGAGAACTCGCCACGGATCAACCTGCCGCGGAAGTAGGGTGACCAGGCGTGCGAATAGCAGACGAAGGTGCCGGCCAGCTCGTGTGCCGAGCCGGGCACGTTGTTGCGATTCGCCGCCCCTTCGAGAACGCGCACAAGCGCCTCGCGGTCACGACCGTGGCGGGCGCAGATCTCGTCGAGGAAGGCCTCGGCATCGCAGTCGGCGATCCACCGTCCCGGCCGGTCGAGGTCGAGCACCTTCGACCAATCCTCGTAGACCTGCAGCTCGCGCGGCTGGGCGCGGCCCTGCAGCCACTTGTCGGCACGACCGAGCTCGAACGACGTGTTGGCATTGACGCGGCGAAACGCTGCCGCAAGGTCCTTACGCGCGACGACACCGAGAAATGCCGCAGTCAGTCGCAACTTCCGATCGATGTCGCGTGCCAATCAGGTACTCCGCTTACTGACACCACGTCATTTCCATACGCCACATTCCTGGAAAAGACACAGAATTCCGCTGCGTTCCTCGCGCCGAATCTCGCGAAAGTCTCGCGTGCGGCACATACGGCGACGCGACTGCTCGACTGTCGTCGCGCACGCTGAAGGAGGCCTTCGCTTGTCCAGCAACGTCCATGCAGCCGAGCGGTCTTGCGCGAGAACGCGCTTGCTTTTGCGAGACATGCCTGTCCACCTCGGCCTCCCGCTGGGCGCTGGTCGCCCTTTTCGGAGCCGGCACGCTGTCAGTGGCCCTGCCGGCACACGCCGTCGACGTCACCACCGAAGCGCAGCTGCGGGCTGCCATCACCGCTGGCCAGAGCACCATCACCTTCACCGCCAACATCACCTTGACCAGCAACCTGCCGGCGGTGACGCAGAACGTGACCATCAACGGCGGCAACTTCACGCTGTCCGGCAATAACCAATTCCGCGGCCTGGTCGTGCAGTCCGGCACCGTGGCCGTCAACGACCTCACCACCGCCAACGCCAGGGTCCAAGGCGGCGATGGCGGAGCTGGCGGCAGCGGCGGCGGCGGCGGCGCCGGGCTGGGCGGCGCGCTGTACGTCGCCAGCGGCGCCAATGTGGCGGTGAGCAACGTCAGCCTGCACGACAACCAGGCGCGCGGCGGCAACGGCGGACAGGGGGAACAGGCGATCGCCGGCGGCGGCGGCGGCGGCACGTCGGGCAATGGCGGCGCGGCCGACAACAGCGTTCCTGGCGCCGGCGGCACGGGCGGCGGCGGCCGAGGAGGCGGCACGTCGGGTCCCGGCGACCCCGGTGGCTTCGGCGGCGGCGGCGGCGGCGCCGGCGTCTTTTACGACAACTTCGGAGGGACCGGCGGTTTCGGCGGCGGCGGTGGCGGCAGCCGCGGCTTCTCGGGAGCCGCCGGCGGCTTCGGCGGCGGCAGTGGCGGCAGCACCAACTCCTCATCCGTAGCCCGCGGCGGCGGCGGCGCCGGCCTTGGCGGTGCGATCTTCGTCCAGGAGGGCGGCGCCCTGACCATGAGCGGGCCCCTCAACATCGCGAACAACACCGTTGCCGGCGGTGCCGCCGGCGGAGCGGGCGCCCAGGGCGGCAGCGGCATCGGATCGGGACTCTTCCTTCAAGGGAACGGATCGTTCACCGTCGCCCCGGGCGCCGGCCAGACGCAGACGATCAGCGACACCATCGCCGACCAGACCGGCATTGCCGGCAGCGGCGGAAGCTGGACCCTCGTCAAGAACGGCGCCGGCACGACGGTGCTTACCGGCAACAACGCCTATTCAGGCGGCATCAACGTCAACGCCGGCACCCTGCAGGGCAGCGCCGCCAGCCTGAAAGGCGACATCGCCAACAACGCTGCAGTGACTTTCGACCAGACCGGCAACGGCACTTATGCGGGCAAAATGTCCGGCAGCGGCACTCTCACCAAGACCGGCGCCGGCCTTCTCGAGCTGACGGGAACCAACAGCTACTCCGGCGGCACGACGGTGAGCGCGGGCACGCTGTCGGGCAACGCGGCGAGCCTGCAGGGCGCCATAACCAACAACGCGGCCGTCGTGTTCAACCAAGCAGGGAGCGGGACCTATGCCGGCGTCATGTCCGGCAACGGCACGCTCACCAAGACCGGCGATGGCGTTCTCACGCTCTCGGGCAACAACACCTACTCGGGCGGCACGACAGTGAGCCAGGGAACGCTGCAGGGCACGACGTCGAGCCTGCAAGGCAATATCACCAACAATAGCGCCGTCGTCTTCGATCAGGCCGGCAACGGTGCGTACGCCGGCAACATGTCCGGCAGCGGGAGTCTATCCAAGCGCGGTGCCGGCGAGGTCGAGCTCACGGGTACCAACACCTACAGCGGCGGCACGCTGATCGCGGGAGGAACGTTGCGCATTGCCTCCGACGACAAGCTCGGCGCGGCCAGCGGCCAACTGCAGCTGCAGGACAACGGCGCGCTCCGGGCAGCCGAGACCTTCACCAGCGCACGAGCAGTCGGCCTGCTGGGCAGCGCGGGCGGCGGCTTCCAGGTCG
>JAEZHS010000261.1 GCA_023436825.1 Pseudomonadota bacterium
AGCTGATGGGCGAGGCGGGCTACTCCAAGTCCAAGCCGATGAAGGCCCGCATCTCCATCCAGGCCGCCGGCACCAACCAGACCGTCAACGAGGCCATCCAGGAGATGCTGAAGGAGTGCTTCTTCGACATCGATTTCAAGCCGGTCGAGCTCGAGGCCCTGATGACAGGCTGGCGCGGCGGCGCCAAGGCCGACATGAACAAGGATGTCTCGGCGACCAACGTCACCCACGTGACGTCCGATCCGTTTTATGCCGCCAACCGCTTTTTCGCCTCCGACCAGGTGGCGCCGACCGGCGTGAACTGGAGCTTCTACAAGAACCCGGAGGTCGATCAGTTGGTGATCGAGCTCAAGAGCACCTTCGATCCCGCCAAGCAGGACGAGATCACCGCGAAGATCCACGCCAAGGCCGTCGACGATGCGGTGATGATCTGGGTCTATCACGACACCACCGCGCGGGCGCTGTCGCCCCGGATCAAGAAGTACGTCCAGGCGCAGAGCTGGTTCCAGGACCTGGCGCTGGTGGAGATGTAGCCGTCCTGAGCGCAGCGAAGGATGACAGTATCGCTTGCAACTCCGATTGTGGGGGCAGGGCGGCGAAGGCTCCCGCCCGCGTGGCGGTGATCGCGGCCGCCTTCTGAGCGGCGACGACAGCCACCTCGATCGCCAGCCCTTGCGCCAGCGCCGCCGCAACGACGCCGCAGAAGGCATCGCCGCAGCCGGTCGTGTCGACGGCCGTCACGGTCTCGGCTGCAAAGGCACGGCGCCGGCCATCTTCGATCAACGCGCAGCCTTCAGCGCCCAGCGTGACGATGGCGGTCCTGGCGTCGCCGATCGCGTCGCCGAGCTGCCCGGCCTCGACGCGATTGGCGATCACCAGGCTGCAACGGCCTAAAAGCTTCTCCGCGCCGGGCCAGACCGGCGCGGGATTGAAGATCGAGGTCGCGCCCTGGCGCCGCGCGGCATCGAGGATGGCCCCGGTCGTGGCGAGCGGCAGGTTGCCCTGCATCAGCACGACGTCGTGCGGACGCAGGTCGCGCAACGCGGGCTCGGCATGGCCCGGCGTCATCGCCAGCGAGCAGACGCTGGTGCTGACGATGCTGTTCTCGCCGTTGGGCAAGACCATCAGCAGCGAGAAGTCCGTCGCATGCGGCAGCCGCGGCAGGATCAGCTCGGCAATGCCTTCGGCGTCGAGGTGCCGCCTGATCTCGTCGGCCTGGCTGTCATCGTGGCCGAGCGGGGCGCAGAAGCGGACGGGCACGCCGCAGCGCGCTGCCACGACGGCCTGGTTCAGCCCCTTGCCGCCTGGCGCCCAGGCGGCGCCGCTGCCGACCAGGGTCTCTCCGGGAAGCGGCAGGCGCGCCACAGAGAGCCGGAGGTCGAGCCCGGCATTGCCGATGACGACGACGCGTCCGCGACAGGCCCTCAAGCCTGGTCCCCTTCGCGTCTTTCCCTCGCGTAGGAGCGCAGGCGCTGGGCGTCGTCGATGCGATCGTGCGCCAGCAGGCCCTGCGCCATCCAGTTGAGGTCGCCGGCCTTGAGAGCGGCGCCCTCCAGCTCCGCCCACTTGGCGTCGAGGGTGCTGCCGAGGACCTCTCTCAGCAGGCGGCGGCGCTTGCTGTCGTGGGTCTCGTACCCGAGCAAGTCGAGCGAGGGACGTTTCCCGGGCATCAGGTCGGCCGCGAGCTCGGAAACGATCGCAAGGCCCGAAGCGCTGTTCATGAAGGCCACCATGGCGGCGCCTTCGCGCACCGACCCCAGGACGAACGCCTTGTACGTGTTGTTGTCGCCCCAATGGAAGAACGTGCCGGCCCCGGGTTCGAGGCCCCAGCCCAGCCCCCAGGAAACGCCCGTCGCGACGGTCTCGATGTCCGGCTCCAGGGCCTGGCGGCGCGCATGGTCGACGTCGATATGCGGGCGCAGCCACAGCCCGGCCGTCTCCGGCTTCAGGCGATCGCCCGCCAGCACGGCCTCCAGGAAGCGCGCGTAGTCGGCGGCCGTCGTTTGCAGGCTCGCTGCCGCGTTCGCCTCGGCCGGCTTGCCGCTCGTCGCCGGCCGGCCGAACTCGTCATGGGGCCAGGCGCGGTTGGGCGAGAAGCGTTGCTGCCAGACGAAGCTGGAGCGCGGCATGCCGAGCGGTTCGAAGACCAGCCGCCGGGCCAGTGTTTCGAGAGTCTCTCCGGTGATCGCCTCGATCACCCGCTGCAGGTAGACGTAGCCTTCCCCCGAATAGCTGAAGCGGCCGCCCGGCCGGAAATGCGTGCGCAGCGGGAAATCGGCATTGCGCCAGTTGGGCAGCCCGCAGGCGTGGCGGAGCACGTCCCGGGCGGTGATCAGGTCGGCCCGGGGATCGTCCCAGACGTAGCCGGGGAGGGTGCGGGCAAGCGACGCGTCCAGCGCCAGGTGGCCGGCGTCGACCAGTTGCAGAACGATGAAGGCGAAGACGGGCTTGCTGAGCGATGCGGCGTCGAACACCGTGTGCTCGTCAACGGCGCCCGCCGTCCGAGCCAGCCGAACGCCGTGGCAAAGATGGCGATCGAGCTTGCCACCGCGGAGGATCGCCATGGCGACGCCCGGGACACCGCCCGAGGCCATGAGGCGGCCGAGTGTCACGCCGTCTTCGATGTTCATGCCCCGGATGTTCATGCTGCTAGTGTGGCAGCCTGTGATTCCGCATTCCAGATCGGCAGGCGTTCGGCCGGCCAGTCAAAGGAGGGACCCGATGAAGAAGACCTACCATGGCACCTGCCACTGCGGCTGGGTGCGCTTCGAGGCCGACATCGACCTGGAAGCCGGCACCGGCCGGTGCAACTGCTCGATGTGCGGCAAGCGGCGTGCCTGGAATGCGGTGATCAAGCCGCAGGATTTCCGGCTGACCTCGGGCGCCGACAACCTCGTCGACTACCAGTTCGGCAGCAAGCAGGGCCACCATCGCTTCTGCAAGACCTGCGGCATCGCCGCCTTCGGCGACGGCGACGTCAAGGAGATCGGCGGCGCCTTCGTGTCGATCAACGTGGCCTGCCTCGACGACGTCACGCCCGAGGAGCTGGCCAAGGTGCCGGTGCGCTACATGGATGGCCGGAACGACAACTGGTTCCAGCCGCCCGCGGTGACGAGCTACCTCTGAGGCCTGAAGGCGAGCCGGCTCCACCACACGGCAGGCCCGCCCAGCAGCGACTTGTGTTCGCTGTCATGGACGGTCGCGAGGTCGTGGCGCCCGGCGAGGGCGCGCGTCTCGGCCGCCGACACCTCGAACATGCGGCGGCCAGCCGGCACCGGGCCGTGGCGCAGCGACAGCACCATGACACCGTTCGGCCCGACCAGCG
Source organism: Pseudomonadota bacterium (assembly GCA_023436825.1). Next base: position 3,326 of record JAEZHS010000261.1, read on the forward strand.
GCGCGACGCGGGCCATGGCGCGCTCGCGCTGGGCGAGGTCGAGATGCATCCAGACCGCGGTCAGCATGACGAGGTCCCAGCGCTCGCCGAGCGCATGCACGCGGTCGAGGTCGGGCAGGGAATCGTCGATCCAGGCGATGTTCGGTTGGGGATGCAGGCGCCGCGCCTCCGCGCGCAGCTCGGGCGTGGGCTCGACCGCCGTCACGCTGTGGCCAAGATCGGCGAACGCCGCCGCATCGCGGCCGGTGCCGGCGCCGATGTCGATGACGCGGCTCGGCGCGGCCGGGAAGAGATGCAGGACGCTGTCATGGACGTCAGTGAAGGCGAGGCTCTCGTACTGCTTCACGCGCTCGCCGGCGGTTTCGCCGTAGCCTTCAGTGCCGCTCACTCGGGGGGTCATGCCGGGTATTCTACGGATCACGTCATCCTGAGCGAAGCTCAGGGCAGGCCTTCGCTGCGCTCAGGATGACAGCGAACGCGCCTGCTTGGCGGCTTCGAAGGCCGCGAGTCTTTCGGCGAACTTGCCGGCGGCCGGGCCATCGGCGGCCGCGATCGTCGGTGCCGGAATGGTTTCATGGAAGTGGCACGCCACGCGATGGCCATTCGCGGCTTCGCGCAGCAGCGGTTCTTCCTTGCGGCAACGGTCCTGCGCGAACGGGCAGCGGGTATTGAAACGGCAGCCCGGCGGCGGTGCTAAGGGGCTCGGCACGTCGCCCGCCAGCAGCATGCGCTTCTTGCGCACCCGCGGATCCGGGCGCGGGATCGCCGACAGCAGCGCCTGGGTGTAGGGATGCAGCGGCCGGTCGTAGAGGTCGCGCTTGCTCGCGACCTCGACCAGCTTGCCGAGATACATCACCGCGACGCGATCGCTGATGTGCTTCACCACGGCGAGGTCGTGGGCGATGAAGAGGTAGGACAGGCCGAACTGGCGCTGCAAGTTCTGCAGCAGGTTGACGATCTGCGCCTGGATCGAGACGTCGAGCGCCGAGACCGGCTCGTCGCACACGATCAGGTCGGGATTGACCGCGAGCGCGCGGGCGATGCCGATCCTCTGGCGCTGGCCGCCGGAGAACTGATGCGGGTAGCGCCGCGCGTGCTCAGGCAACAGGCCGACGATGGCCAGAAGCTCGCGGGTGCGCTCGGCGCGCTCGGCCTCGGTGTGCAGGCCGTGCACCACCATCGGCTCGATCAGGATCTCGCCCACGGTCATGCGCGGATTGAGCGAGGCGTAGGGGTCCTGGAAGATGATCTGCATGTGGCGGCGCAGTCGGCGCATCGCCTGCTTGTCGAGGGTCGCGATCTCGCTGCCCTTGAAGCGCACCGAGCCTGCCGTCGGATCCATCAGGCGCAGGATCAAGCGGCCCGTCGTCGACTTGCCGCAGCCCGATTCGCCCACCAGCGCCAGCGTCTCGCCGCGGGCGATGTCGAAGCTGACGCCTTCGACGGCGCGCACCGTGCCGATCACCTTGCGGCGGATCAGGCCGCGCGTGACCGGGAAATGCTTTACCAGGCTGTCGACCTGGAGGACGGGTACGGCGGCGGTCATGCCGCGTTCCTCACGAGCTCGACGGGCGCCTTCCAGCAGGCGACGCGGTGGCTCATGGCGATGTCCCGCAGCGGCGGCGGCTGCTCGCGGCACTGCCGATCGGCAAACGGGCAGCGCGGCGAGAAGCGGCAGCCCTTGGGCTGATTGTTGGGGCTGGGCACCGTGCCTTCGATGGTCGACAGCCGTTCGCGATCGACGTCGAGCCGCGGGATCGAACCCAGAAGGCCGATCGTGTAGGGGTGTTGCGGATCGGCGAACAGCGCCGTGACCGGCGCGCTTTCGACGATCTTGCCGGCGTACATGACGATCACCTCGTCGGCTACCTCCGCGATGACGCCGAGGTCGTGGGTGATGATGAGGATCCCCATGCCGAGCCGCTTCTGCAGGTCCTGCAGCAGGTCGAGGATCTGCGCCTGGATGGTGACGTCGAGCGCCGTCGTCGGCTCGTCGGCGATCAGCAGCGTGGGCTCGCAGGAGAGCGCCATGGCGATCATGACGCGCTGGCGCATGCCGCCCGACAGGCGGTGCGGATAATCGTCGATGCGCTCGGCGGCCGAGGGGATGCGCGCCAGCTCGAGCATCTCTATCGCGCGCTTTTTGGCGGCCTGCGGCGACAGCTGGGTATGCGCCAGGATGGCCTCGACGATCTGCTGGCCGACCGTATGGACCGGATTCAGCGAGGTCATCGGCTCCTGGAAGATCATCGACATCTTGCCGCCGCGAAGCTTGCGCCTCTCGTCGGCCGAGAGGCCCAGCACGTCGCGGCCGTCGAACCTGATGGCCTCGGCTTCGACCTTTCCCGGCGGGCTCGCCACCAGGCCCATCACCGAGAGCGACGTCACGCTCTTGCCGCAGCCCGATTCGCCCACCAGGCCGACCGTCTTGCCGCGGTCGACCGAGAAGTCGATGCCGTCGACCGCACGGAACAGGCCGCGGTCGGTGTGGAAGTAGGTCCGAAGGCCGCGGACCTCTAAAAGCTTGTCCATTAGAACGAGTAGTCCAGGCCCTTGTAGAAGGTGTTCTGATAGAGCATGTGCGGCCGCACGCCCTTCAGCTTCCTGGAGCTGGTGGTGTACATGGCGACGTTCATCACCGGCATCCAAAGGTGCTCCTCGGTGACGCGCTGCTGGGCGAGCCCGTAGTACTTGGCGCGGTCGGCGTCGCTCAACGCCGCCTTGCCCTTCTTCAGGAGCTCGTCGGTCTGCGGATCGTTCCAGTTCATGCGGTTGGGCGCCGGCATGTTCTTGGAATCGAAGTAGAAGTTCAACAGGTCACCGGACGACATGTAGGGGAAGGTGACGGTCCACAGGTCGTAGTCCTGCTTGGCCATCTCGGCCGGCGCGATCGTCGAATCGAAGCCGACGATCTTCCAATCGACGCCGATCTTGCGCATGTAGCCCTGGATGGCCTCCGACACGCGCGGAAAGTAGGACACCTGGGTGAACAGCACGCGCGGCGCCAGCTTCACACCATCCTTCTCGCGGATGCCGTCGGCGCCGACCTTCCAGCCGGCCTCGTCCAGAAGCTTCTTCGCCCGCTCGACGTCCTCCTTGATGAGGCTCCTGGTCGACTCGGCGAAGTCGAGCGCCTTGGGATCGATGAAGGTGTAGGCCGGATCGGCCTGGCCCAGCATGATGCCCTTGACGATCTCGGCGCGATTGATGGCGATGTTCATCGCCTCGCGCACGCGCTTGTCGGCCACCATCGGCCGCGTCGTCTTGTAGCCGTAGTACATCAGCTGGAAGTTGGGCTTGGCTTCCTGGACGTTGAGGTTGGGCGAAGCCTTGACCTGCGGGATGAACTGCAGCGGGATATGGTGGGTGATGTCGAACTGGCCGCCCATCATGGCGGCGACGCGCGCGGAATCCTCGGGCACGATCTTGATCGAGAGCTTCTCGAACTTCACCGGCCCCTTGTTCTGGTACATCGAGGGGCCCCACCTGTAGGCGTCGTGGCGCTTCAGCACGATCTCCGTGCGTGGTTGCCAGGACTCGAAGCACCATGGGCCGGTGCCGTCGGCCGTCTTGACGCCGTAGTCCTTGCCCAGCGCCTCGACGCTTTCCTTGTTGTGGATCGCCATGGTGAACATGGTCATGTTGAGCAGAAGATCGGCGTAGGGCTCGTTCAGTTCGTACTCGACGGTGTAGGGATCGACGGCCCGGATTTCCTTCACGCTGCCGGCGCGCCAGGCGAGAGGCGCCTTGAGCTCGGGGCTCACCAGCCGCTTGATCGAATAGACGACGTCGTCGGCGGTGAATTTCCTGCCGCTGCAGAAGCTGACGTCGTCGCGCAGCTTGAAGGTATAGAGCTTGCCGTCGGGGCTCACCGTCCACGATTTGGCGAGATAGGGGATCGGCGTCTTGCCGTCCCAGTCCATGGCGACCAGCGTGTCCTGGAACATGTTGACGATGTCGGACGACGGCGACCAGGTCGTGCGCGCGCCGTCGTAATGCGGCGCATCGAGCGCCTTCATCATGCGCAGGGTCTGCGCGTCGGCCATCGACGTGGCCGCGGCCATTCCAAGGAACGCTGTTACGCCTACAAACAGGTTACGCATGGTCGTTTCCTCGCTTGGTTTGTTTCCCCGTCTTACTTCCTTGCTCCTCGCCGTCCCTCCTCAGTCTCCTCGCTCGCCCTCATGTTCCTCTCCCCTTCTCCTCATGCTCCTCTCCCCCTTGGGGGAGAGGCTGGGTGAGGGGGTGATGCAGGAGACAGCTCTCGCGTTGAACCCCCTCACCCAGCCTCTCGCCCGAGGGGGAGAGGAATATGAGACTGAAGAGGTTGAGGCTCGTCACGATCATCAGCCCACCAGCTCGATCGAGTAGTTCTCGATCACGGTGTTGGCCAGAAGCTTGCGGCACATCTCGTCGAGGCGCGCC
>JAEZHS010000070.1 GCA_023436825.1 Pseudomonadota bacterium
GCTCGGCTTCGGTCGGAACGACAGAACTGCCTTAGCTCAGCCCGGCGCGGCGAAATCCTTCCATATAGTGCTCGCGGTCGGCGTCGAGCTTGATCGGCATGGCAGTCGCGATCCACTCGAGCGAAACGTCGGGCTGAACCCGCCGTAGCTCCTGCAGGGCGGCAGCTGCAACAGCGGTCTGCCCGGCCATGCCGGCCGCGGCGACCAGCACGCGATGGGCGCCGGCGAAATCGCCGCGCAGCCGGATCGATTCACGTGCCGCCTGCATGGCGTTGTCGTAGTGGCGGCCGACGAACTGGGCGTACGAGGCTGCGCCGTGATAGAGCGCCGACAGGGGATCGCGCGGGCTGAACCGCAGCGCTCGGCCGGCGGCCTCCTCGGCCTCCTGCCAGCGCCCGCTGTAGGCCAGCGAAACGCAGTAATAGCATTGCGCCAACGAGAAATTCGGGTTGAGCCGCAGCGCCAGCTCGAACTCGGCCACGGCGTCGTCGAAACGCCGCGCGAACAGGTGCGTGCAGCCCAGCGCATGGTGCGCCCAGGGATCCTCGGCATCGGCCTTGATCGCCGCCAGCGCGACACGCTCGGCGATGGGCGCCACGATCGCCTTGTCCGCCCAGCCCATGTGGACGCTGAAGGTGTGGCTGGTGGCGAGCAGTCCCAGCGCCTGGCCGTAGTTCGGATCGACGGCGACCGCCTTCTCGAGCAGCTCCTGCGCGATGAGATTGTCCTGGCGCGTCACCCGCCAGTAGTGCGACAGGGCCCGCATCACGAGTTCCCACGCGTCGAGCCGGTCGGGCGGCTTGCGCCGGGCCCGGAAGTTCTCGGCGGCATAGATCTGCGGCTCGACCGCAGCGACGATCGCGTCGGTGATCTCGTCCTGGACGGCGAACACGTCGGCCAGGTTGCGGTCGTAGCGTTCGGCCCAGATGTGGCTGCCGGTGGTCACGTCGTTGAGCTGCGCGGTGATGCGCACGCGGTCGCCGAGCTTGCGTACGCTGCCCTCGACGACGTAGTTGACGCCGAGCTCCTGGCCGATCTGCTTGATGTTGACGGCCTTCCCCTTGTAGATGAACGAGGAGTTGCGCGCCGCCACGAAGAACCAGCGCAGCTTGGACAGCGCCGTGATGATGTCCTCGCTGATCCCGTCGGAGAAGTATTCCTGTTGGGGTTCGCCGGACATGTTGTCGAAGGGCAGCACGGCAATGGCCGGGCGCTCCGGCAACGGCAGCACCGGTTGAACGCCCTGGCGAAGGTCGTCCACATTGGCGGCAGGCTGCTGCTCTGTGCGCACGTCGCCGATGAAGCGCAGTCCCTTGCGTGAGACGGTGCGAATCAGCCTCTGTCCCTGCCCGCTGTCTCCGACCGCCTTGCGCGCAGCATAGATCCGGCTGGTCAGGGTCGCATCCGATACGATGCGGCCGCCCCACACCGAGGCGATGAGATCGTCCTTCGTGACGACGCGGTTGCGGTTCTCCACGAGACAGATCAGCAGGTCGAGCACCTGCGGCTCGACCGCGACGGCGTCGGCGCCGCGACGCAACTCGCGCCGGTCGGTGTCGAGCGTGTGTTCGGCAAAGACAAATTGCACCAGCGAAGCCCCCGACGTGTGCCCAACATTGTTCGCGCGAAAACGACGATGTCGTGGCAAGCTGCGCGCCCGCCGCATTTCCGATTCAAGTGTGGCCTTTTCGCACCGGGCGGGTAGCAGAACTTCGCGCGCAATACACGCGTCAAAGTTTAGACATCTCCAGAAAAAATCAATGGCATCCGCAGTGCGGCTTCAAGTCTGCCGCTCGATCTGCCGCTAACCATACGCGTCCACGCTGCTGCGCTTCCTCCCCAAGTTGTTTTCTTCAGCGCTGCGGCAAAGACACTGAAAGGACGTGGACGATGGCGATCAAGGCCACCTTCATTCCCGGCTCCGGCCTCTTGTCCGTGCTCGGCGACTCCCTCGACGACCAGATCGCGATCAGCCGCAATGCTGCCGGATCGATCCTCGTCAACGGCGGCGCGGTGTCCGTGCTTGGCGGTCAGGCGACAGTCGCCAACACCACGCTGATCCAGGTGTTCGGGCAAGCCGGCAACGACACCATCACCCTCGACGAGAGCAACGGAGCGCTGCCGGCCGCCCAGCTCTTCGGCGGCAACGGCAACGACACGATGACGGGCGGCTCCGGCAACGATCTGCTCTTCGGCCAGGCCGGCAACGACGTCCTGCAGGGCAAGGGCGGCAACGACCTGCTGTTCGGCGGCGCCGGCAACGACACGCTGATCGGCGGCGACGGCGACGACCAGATGTTCGGCGAAGGTGGCAACGACCGCATGATTTGGAATCCGGGCGACGACAGCGACCTCATGGAGGGCGGCGACGGCACCGATACCGCCGAGGTCAACGGCGGCAACGGCACCGAGAACTTCACCGTCACCGCCAACGGAACGCGCGTGCGCTTCGATCGCCTCGATCCGACGCCATTCACCATCGACATCGGCACGACCGAAAAGCTCGTCGTCAACATGAACGGCGGCGACGATCATTTCTCTGCGACCGGCAACCTCGCCGCCCTGATCAGCCTCACGGTCGACGGCGGCGCCGGCAACGACACCATCCTCGGCAGCAACGGCGCCGACACCCTGCTGGGCGGTGACGGCAACGACTTCATCGACGGCCAGCAGGGCAACGACACGGTCTTCCTGGGTGCCGGCGACGACGTGTTCCAGTGGGATCCGGGCGACGGCAGCGACGTGGTCGAAGGCCAGGCCGGCAACGACACGATGATCTTCAACGGCTCCAATATCGCCGAGAACATCGGCATCTCGGCCAATGGCGGGCGCACGCGCTTTACCCGCGACATCGCCAGCATCGCCATGGACCTGAACGACGTCGAAACCATCCGCTTCAACGCCCTGGGCGGCGCCGACCGGATCACGGTCGACAATCTTGCCGGCACCGACGTCAAGCAGGTCGACATCGACCTCGCAGGCACGCTGGGCGGCGCGCAGGGCGACGCTGCGGCCGACCAGGTGATCGTCACCGGCACAAACGGCTCGGAGCAGATCAATGTCACCGCCGTGGGCAGCAAGGTCACGGTGAGCGGCCTGCCGGCAACGGTCACGGTAGATCATGCCGAGGCGACCGACCGGCTCGTCGTCAACGCGGGCAACGGCAACGATACGATCAACGCCTCCACGCTCGCGGCCGGCGTGATCGGTCTCACCGTCGATGCCGGCGCGGGCAACGACACCGTGATCGGCAGCCAGGGCGCCGACATGATCGTGGGCGGCGACGGCAACGACACCGTGACCGGCGGCCGTGGCGACGACGTGGCCCTGCTCGGCGCCGGCAACGACACGTTCATCTGGAACCCGGGCGACGGCAGCGACGTCGTCGAGGGCCAGGCCGGCACCGACACGCTGTTGTTCAACGGCGCCAATATCGTCGAACGCATCGACATCTCGGCCAACGGCGGCCGCAGCCGCTTCACCCGCGACGTCGCCTCCGTCACGATGGACATGGATGATGTGGAGAACATCCAGTTCAACGCGCTGGGCGGCGCCGACGCCATCACCGTCCACGATCTCAGCGGCACCGACGTCAAGCAGGTCAACCTGGACCTGTCGGCGACGGCCGGCAGCGGGCAGGGCGATGGCGCCGCGGACACCGTCACCGTCAACGGTACCGCGGGCGCGGATTCGATCACCGTCGCCGGCAGCGGCGCCTCGGTCGTGGTCAATGGCCTCGCGGCAAAGGTGACGATTGCCGGCGCCGAGGGCGCCAACGACTCGCTGGTCGTCAACGGCGGCCTCGGCGACGACGTCATCAACGCCTCCGGCCTCAATGCCGGCAAGGTCCAGCTCACCCTCAATGGCGGCGGCGGTAACGACACCATCACCGGCAGCAAGGGCAACGACGTCGTCACCGGCGGCCAGGGCAACGATGTCGCCTTCATGGGCGCGGGCGACGATACCTTCATCTGGAACCCGGGCGACGCCAACGACATCGTGGAAGGGCAGGCGGGTAGCGACACCCTGCTGTTCAACGGCGCCAACATCAGCGAGCGCATCGAGATCTCTGCCAACGGCGGCCGCGCCAGGCTGACCCGCGATGTCGCCAACATCACCATGGACCTGAACGACGTCGAGACGATCGATGTCCAGGGCAAGGGCGGCGCCGACACCATCACGGTCAACGACATGACCGGGACCGACGTCGCCAAGGTGAAGATCGACCTCGGCGGTGCGGACAACGCCGCGGATACGATCGTCCTCAACGCGACCAACGGCGACGACGCGATCACCATCACCAACAACAACGGCGTGATCACGGTGAGCGGCCTCGGCGAGGACGTGACCATCACCGGCTTCGAGGCCGGCGACCGGCTGGTGATCAACGGACTGGGCGGTGACGACGTCATCACGGCGAACGGCTTCCCGCTCGGCATGCTGCTTACCGCCAACGGCGGCGACGGCGACGACGTCCTGATCGGCAGCGCCGGAAACGAGACCCTGTCGGGCGGCAACGGCGACGACGTGCTGGTCGGCGGCGGCGGGCAGGACGTGCTCGACGGAGGGCCAGGCAGCAACGTCGTGATCCAGTCCGCGCTGCTCAACCAGTTCATGGCCTCGACCTTCGCTCCCGCCGGTCAGGGCCCGGGCAGCGCACCGATGTCGGACGGCACCACGAACCAGGCACCGCTGCTGGCGCAGCCGCACGCCTGACGACAAAGGCCTCGGGTTCCGGAGACCGCCGCCATGTGCCCCTCCCAGCAGCCCCCGGTGGATCCGGGACTCGAGGCCCTCCTCCTTCTGCTGCATCTCAAGGACGTGCCCGCCGATCGGGGGCAGATCAGGCATCGCCTGGGAACTGACACGATCGGCGTACCGGAAATGCTGCGGTGCGCCCGGGATCTTGGCCTCAAGGCCAGGACCTGGCGTACCGACTGGTCGCGACTGTCGCGGACGCCGCTGCCGGCGATCGCGGTCCTGCGCGACGGCGGCTTCATGGTGCTGGCCAAGGTTTTCGGCGACAAGGTGCTGGTGCAGGAGCCACAGGCACCGCGGCCCACCGTCATGACCCGCCAGGAGCTCGCGGCGGTCTGGGACGGCGGCCTGGTCGCCATGACGCGCCGCGCCGGCCTGGGCGACGTTGCCCGCCGTTTCGACATCGGCTGGTTCCTGGCGGCGATCCACAAGTACCGGCGCCTGCTGGGCGAAGTGCTGGTCGCCTCGTTCTTCCTGCAGCTCTTCGCGCTCGTCTCGCCGCTGTTCTTCCAGGTGGTGATCGACAAGGTGCTGGTGCATCGCTCGCTCGGCACGCTCGACGTGCTCGTGATCGGCCTGGTCGCGATCGCGCTGTTCGAGACGGTGCTCGCCGTCCTGCGCACCTACCTGTTCTCGCACACCACCAACCGCATCGACGTCGAGCTCGGCGCCCGCCTGTTCCGCCACCTGCTGGCGCTGCCGATGGCCTACTTCCAGTCGCGGCGGGTCGGCGATTCGGTGGCGCGCGTGCGCGAGCTGGAGAATATCCGCAATTTCCTCACAAGCTCGGCGCTCACCCTCGTCATCGACCTGTTCTTCACCTTCGTCTTCCTCGGCGTGATGTTCTTCTACGCCCCGACGCTCACCTGGATCGTGCTCGGCTCGCTGCCGATCTACGTCGCGATCTCGGCGTCGGTCACGCCGCTGTTCCGCCGCCGGCTCGACGAGAAGTTCCAGCGCGGCGCCGAGAACCAGGCCTTCCTGGTCGAGAGCGTGACCGGCATCGAGACGCTGAAGGCCATGGCGGTCGAGCCGCAGATGCAGCGGCGCTGGGAAGAGCAGCTCGCCGCCTACGTGTCGTCGAGCTTCCGCGTGCTGAGTCTCGGCAACGCGGCTAGCCAGGGCGTGCAGTTCGTCAGCAAGGCCGTCACCGCCGCCATCCTCTATTTCGGCGCCAAGCTCGTGATCGACGGCAGCCTGTCGGTCGGCGAGCTCGTTGCCTTCAACATCCTGGCCTCGCGGGTCAGCGCGCCGGTGCTGCGGCTGGCCCAGATGTGGCAGGACTTCCACCAGGCCCGCCTTTCCGTCGCGCGGCTGGGCGACATCCTGAACACGGCGGCCGAGCCGACCTATGCGGCGGGACGTGCCCGGCTGCCCGCCCTGCAGGGCGCCATCCGCTTCGATCATGTCTCCTTCCGCTATCGCCTCGACGGCCAGCAGATCCTGCACGACGTCACCTTCGATATCCCGGCCGGACAGACGGTCGGCATCGTGGGACCGTCCGGCTCGGGCAAGAGTACTTTCGCCAAGCTCGTACAGCGCCTCTACGTGCCGGAAAGCGGGCGCGTGCTGGTGGACGGCATGGACCTGTCGATGGTCGATCCGGCCTGGCTGCGCCGCCAGATCGGCGTCGTCCTGCAGGAGAACGTGCTGTTCAACCGCTCGGTGCGGGAGAACATAGCGCTCGCGGATCCCGCCATGCCGATCGAGCGCGTGGTCGCCGCGGCGCGGCTGGCCGGTGCGCACGATTTCATCCTCGAGCTCAGCGAAGGCTACGACACGGTCGTCGGCGAGCGCGGCTCCACCCTGTCCGGCGGCCAGCGCCAGCGCATCGCCATCGCCCGCGCCCTGGTCACCGATCCGCGCATCCTGATCTTCGACGAGGCGACCAGCGCGCTCGATTACGAGAGCGAGCGCATCGTGCAGCAGAACATGAAGGAGATCACCAAGGGACGCACCGTCCTGGTGATCGCGCATCGACTGTCGACCGTGCGCGCCATGGATCGCATCGTCACGCTCGAGGGCGGCCGCGTCATCGAGGACGGCACCCACGACGCGTTGATCGGGACAGGCGGCCGCTACGCCTCGTTGCACCGCCTGCAGGCAGGAATCCATGACGTCCACTAGCCTTCGACTGGTCAAGCCGGGCGCCCCGGGAACCGAACGTCGACGGACGAGGCGGCGCGACGAGCTCGCCGTCCTGCCGGCCGCGCTCGAGATCGTCGAAACGCCGCCGTCGCCGGTCGGCCGCGCCACCGGCTTCGTGCTCATCCTGATGTTCGCCGCGGCGCTGGCCTGGGCGTGGTATGGCACCATCGACATCGTGGCGTCCGCGACCGGCAAGATCATGCCGGGCGGCCGCACCAAGGTCATCCAGCCGTTCGAGACCGGCGTCGTGCGCGCCATCCTCGTGCAGGACGGGCAGGTGGTCAGGGCCGGCGAAGTCCTGGTCGAGCTCGACCCGACCGCGAACGCGGCGGACCGCGACCGCCTGCAAAGCGACCTTTTAGCCGAGCGGCTCAACATCGCGCGGCTACGCGCGGCGCTGGCCGGCGGCGAGGACGCGCTGGCCGACTTCGCGCCGCCGCCGGATGCGCCGCCGACGTTGGTCGGCGTCCAGCGCCAGCTGCTCGTCAATCAGGTTGGCGAGCACCGCGCCAAGGTGGCGGCGCTCGATCGCCAGCAGGCGCAGAAGGAGGCCGAGCAGGCGACGATCCAGGCCACCATCCACAAGCTCGAGGCTGTAATTCCGGTCATTCAGCCCAGGGTCGACATGCGCCGGACGCTGATGGAGAAGGACCTGGGCTCGCGGATCGCCTATCTCGAGACCCTGCAGCTCCTGCTCGAGCGCCAGAAGGAGCTCGGCATCCAGAGCAGCCATCTGCAGGAGGCGGCGGCGGCAGTGTCGGCGATCCGCGAAACGCGCAGCCAGGCCGTGGCCGAGTTCCGGCGCGCCCTCTCCGACGAGCTCGCCAAGAGCGAGCAGAAGGCGATCGGGCTGGCCCAGGAGTTGATCAAGGCGGAGCAGAAGACCCGCCTGCAGCGGCTGGCTGCCCCGGTGGACGGCGTCGTGCAGCAGCTTGCCATCCACACGGTCGGCGGCGTCGTCACCCCGGCCCAGTCACTGATGGTCGTCGTGCCGTCCGACAGCCGGCTGGAGATCGAGGCCATGGTGCCCAACCGCGACATTGGCTTCGTCCATCCCGGCCAGGCGGCCGAGGTCAAGGTCGACACGTTCAATTTCACACGCTACGGCCTGCTGCACGGCGAGGTGCTGAGCATCTCGCAGGACGCCATCATTCGCGAGCGCAAGCAGGAACGCGACGACCGCGGGCAGGGGACGCAGACCGACAGCAGCGAGCCCAGGGGCCAGGAGCTGACCTACAGCGCCCGCATATCGCTCGATCGCACCCAGATGCAGATCGACGATCGCCTGGTCAATCTGTCGCCCGGCATGGCGGTGACGGTGGAGATCAAGACCGGCTCGCGCCGGATCCTGAGCTATCTCTTGTCGCCGTTGCTGCGCTACCGGCACGAGGTCTTGCGCGAGCGATAGAGGGCGCTGTGCCGCATCCGCAACGGCGTCATCGCGAGCGAAGCGAGGGACCTTTGCGCCGCAGGAAAGGTCTGTCGCTTCGCTCGGGATGAAGCGGCCGGTATCGGGCTCTTATGATCCGAGGCCCTACGCCTTCTGCAGGACGATGTATTCGAACTGTGCCGCCACCGAGACCTTGCTCTGGCCGAAGGTGAGGCGCCAGAAGGGGCTCGCCCTGCTGTTCGTCCAGCTGCGATTGACCGCGATGGTGACCGGCGTCTTGTCGACCAGCGATGTCAATCGGATGATGTCGCCGACGGTCAGATCGCTCAGCGGCTTGTTGTTCTGCTCGAATACCGCGTCGTCGGGCGTGTCGCCTTTCTTGAAGTCGGTCAGGACCTTCACCGACACGCAGCTCACGCCACTTTTCTCCAGGATCTGGCGCACCGTCGAATACTCGAAATCCGACGTGGCGGAGGCGTGATTGGAGCCGAGCAGCATCACGCCGGCATCGCCGAGGTGCAGGCCGCGCGTCTTGAATTCGTCGAGGAAATTCTGCGCCAGCGCCGCATCGCGGCCTTCGCCGTCGATGAGCGTTCCGATGTTCAGGATATAACGTGGATTTGTCCGGATGAAGTCCAGCACCGGCTGGTAGCGGCGCACCAGGACGCGCTTGCCGATCTCCTCGATGTCGAGGCCTGTCTGCTTCGGATCGAATACGGGCGGCAGCGTCTTGGTGCGCAGATAGTCATCCACGCCGCTCCGGATCTTGCCCTTGTTCGGATAGCTCTCGTTGGCGAAGTACTTGTAGTTCACGTTGGCGAGCAGCTCGAGCAGCAGCCGCACGGCGGCCTTCGTGCGTACTTCCGACTCCGTCGACTTCAGGAAGGCGTGTGTCTCGCCGACGATGACGACATTGTGCTTTTCCTTGATGACGGTGGTCGGCGCGCTGTTGCGGGCGATGTAGTCCTTGAGGTCGTCAACGAGCGCCATGTCATACTCCTCAGCCAGCGGCTGGGTTGGCGAAGTTCCACCAGTTTTGGCCGGCAGGCAGAAAGGGCGCAGTGGGAAAGCGCACAGACCTTGGCGTGGGTGTATCGATGCGGGTGCCGTATGGCTTGCCCGATAGACCGAGCTATTCCTTCGGCAATGGCAGGCGCTTGAAATCCGCGTGGCTGACGCCGAGTCTGCTCATGGCCTCGCCGAGACTCGCCACGATGACCGGCTCCTTCCACCCCTTGTTGACCTGATAGGCCGCGTACAGGCGGACCAGGAGCTTCAGGTCATCGTTCGACACGACATAGATGCGCTCGTGATCCTTGTAGGTTTGCGGAAGGTCGCCGCGCCGGGCCACGAACGAGGTCGCGAGGTCGAATTGCTCGATGTCGGTCATGTCGTAGATGCAGTCGAATGCGCGCTCTCCGCGCAGTTCCGCGGCGAGCCGGTCGAGCTCGACGAAGTCCGCTTCGCTCAGCTGCCCGCGAAATCGCACCAGGACGATCCGGCGCGGCTCGCAGATGTCGATGTCAAACATGCTCCCCGCCTCGCAGGGATATCCTCCAACGGAGTCGGGAAGCCGGCAAGAGCGTCAGGGGCGGCCCTTGCGCAGGGCGTCGGCGATGCCCCTGATCGGGTTGTCTCGGCACACGTCCGCCGGCCCTGGCCTTGCCGCCGCCGATCGGCCGCGCGCGGTAAGCTTGTTGGGTCGGCGATCGCGACGCCGACAACGTGATCGTGCGGCTCGACTTCACCACCATGCCGGGCCACATTTGCCGGGCCATGTCTGGCGGGTCAGAAAACGCCGAGTTCAGTCGGCCGCCGCCTTCAGCCGCACGGACTCGATGAACTTCAGGGTGTCGCTGGCGGCGATGGCTTTCCCGGTCGGCGCGCAGAGTATGCCGCCTGTGACCGAATCGTAGCCGCCTCTCTGGTACTGGCCGAGCCGGCGGAAGCCTGTGCAGCTACGGCCGTTCTTGTCGTCGGCGAACGTCACGTAGTCGGCGCCGTTGTAGCGCGTCATGGCGGAGACCTGCGCGATGGATTTCGCGTGCTCGTACATCCACTTCAGGAAGTCGGCTGTGGTTTGATCGGCCGACAGGTAGGAGAAGGTGTTCTCGGCTTCCCAGAAGAACACATGCACGTAGTAGCCGTCGCGATTTGTCCCGAAGGCTGACCACTGGCGGAAGGCACCGATGTTGCCTTCGCTCGTCACGACGTTGGTGGCCCTGCATTTCAATCCCGTCCAGGCGACGATGCGCGATTGCCGGCAATCTATGTCCTTCCAGGTGTATCGCTGGGTCTCGCCAAGTGCCGTTTCGGCGGCAGCAACCGAGGCGACGAAGCAGATCGCAGAAACGACAAGGCGCATGAAGGCTCCCTGGGAACGTGCCCTACCGTTCCGGCGCGTAGTTGATCGGCACAATGAAGGTGAACCGGTTGTCGGCGAAAGCCTTGGGCAGGGGCGCGAAGGGTGCGGCCTTGCGGATCGCCTCGAGGACGCTGCTATCGACGCCAGACGACCCGCTTTGCTTGGGCAGCGACAGATCGACCAGCCCGCCGTCGCGGGCGACCGTGAGGCGGGCGACGACGACGCCGTCGCCGTTCCGGGCGGCCGGTGAAGCGGCGTAGAACCGCGTATGCGACAGCTTCGCGACAACCTGCAACACGTAGTCCTGTAGCGCCTGGCGCTGGTTGGCAGGGGAAGACGCGGCGGGCGTCGATGGCTTGACCGCCTTGTGCTGCGGCGGCCGCCGCGGCACCTGCTCTTCCGGCGGTCGCATCGGTGGCGCCTGGGCGTGGTCCCTGACATCCGGCGCGACCGCAGAGGCCGCAGGCGTAAGCTCACGCGCGCTCACCGCAGGTGCTGGTTGGGGTGGTATTACCGCGTCCTCGAGCCTTGGCTGTTGATTTGAGGCGCTTGGCGCCAACTCATCATGTACGGAATCGGTCGATGACGACCGGTGAATGCCGCCGCTGTCAGTCTCTGCCGTGACGGCCGGAGAGGCGAGTGGTGGTGCTGCTCTTTCCACGGTCATCTCGATCGCACGTTGCGTCAAATGGCTCTCCATGGGCGTCGACGTCGGCTGCAGCGCGCCGACAAGGATCATGTGAAGGCAAAGCGAAGCCCACATGGCCGGCGCCCAGTGCGGCAGCTGCCCGTCTTCTGTGGCCGTCGCACGTCTCACTGGCATACTTCGAGCGGGAGACGTTGTCGCGACGCGGCGGTCAGGCAATCCGCCTTGCTCCTGAACTGATCGGGGCGGAAATAGACGGCCTGCATGGAGAAGGGCTGCTTCGAGAGCTCGGTTGACCTTGCGGTGGAGCCGGAGAAAACCGGCCAGGCTTGGCCTGTCGCGGAGCCTCCATCGCCCGGTCCCGGCGCGCGCGCGCTGGTTGCCAGTCCGACGGAAATCCCGCCGGAAAGATCCTGCGATCCCGAATTGCCCGCTGCGGTGCTCGCGGTGCTGTTCGGTCCCGTGCTCGCGCCGTTTCCACTGGCGGCACTCGTTGAGCCGCTGCTACTGGCGACGCTGGCGGAACTCGCGCTCGCGCCGCCAGCTCCGGAGCTGCTGCTGGCCGAACCGTCGCCCGAACTGGTGCCCGAACCGCTGCTTGAACTGGCGGCGACACCGCTGCTCGCACCACCACCGGCGCTGCTTGTTCCGCCGCCGACACCGGCACCGGCGCCGCCACCACTGCTGCCGGCCCCGCCGCTACTTGCGCCGCCGCCGCTCACGGCCGCACCCACCGCACCCACGGCGCTGCCGACAGCGCCAACTGCGGCTCCGGCCGTGGCGCCAACGGCTCCTGCGGCTGCTCCGACGCCGCCGACCGCTCCGCCAACCGCGCCGCCGACACTCTGGGCCTCAACTCGCGGCCCTCCCACGCAAACGAGCACAGCAGCGCTGCATAAGGCTGCGGTCCAGTGCCATCGTGACATGTTGGGTTCACACCTCTGGTAAGCACACGACTTCCGGCTGCACTATGTCCAACCGCGTATCATCCGCGCCTGTCAGGGATGCACCCGCCCGAAACCCAACGTCGCGCCCAGCCCTGTTGTTGCCCACCCGCCTCAAGATCACCGGCCCTGGCCATGCAGGCCGGCTGCAGTCAGCGCCGCGCCGACACCGGTGTTGCGGATCGCGTGGTCGGCAAGAGGGAAGCGTCGAGCGTCAGGTGACTGGGCGCCAGCCTGAGCTCGATCGCGTGCCATTTCACGACGCCGCGGCCGTCCATCTTCACGGAGTAGGTCACCCGCCCGCCGTCATCATCGTGGGCATCTCCCTCGACCGTCCGGCGGACAATCACGCGCCCTTCCTCGCCGAAGATGGGCGTCACGACGGGCAAGGAGCAGTCGTCAATGAAGAACGTGACACGCCGCAGGCTGGAGATCTCGACGCCTGCAGCTTCGCAGGCACGCACGAACGCGTTGGGCCGTTGGTACATGGCCGTTGGACGCTCTCGTGGAAAAGAGAAGACAGCGGTGAAGAGGCACACGCCGAGGCCAATGATGCCTGCCAGCACGTAGCCGCCTGCCGCTTTTCCCCTGAGGATCGTTCCCGACCAGCGCGATTGCGCGCGTCGAAAGTCGTTCGACGCCCCGAGGATTTGCACGGCCCGTTGCGACCACGCGGCGCGCGCTCTTGTTCGAATGAGATGGAGCACGTAGCTCCTTCCACAACACCCGAGTTCACAATAGCGAGCGCTGGCGCCCCGCGTGGTGACCATTCGGAGGCACGTTGAATCCGATGCCGCGTCTGCACCCGGCCGGTCTCGTGCGGATGGGACACGGCCTGCACTCCGGCTGACGTACGGAGGGTCCGGTTTCCTCGACCACCGATGCGCCCGGACGGGCTGCGTGAAGCCGAGATGCCTGCGGCCTGATCTAGGCCGCCAGCTCCAGGATTTCCTTCACCTGCACCGGACTGTCGATCTTGCGCGGGTTGCGCGGCACCCAGGGCGTGCCCATCGCTTGCGTGGCGATGCGGTCGAAATGCTCCTTGCCGATCTTCACTTCGGAAAGGGTGCGCGGCATGCCGAGGCCTCGGATGAGCTGATCGAGCACGTCGCCGGCGTCCTTGCCGGGATGGCCCATGGCGTTGGCGATCAGCGCCTGGCGGTCGGCGTTGACCGACTTGTTCCAGCGCATCACCGACGGCAGCATGATGCAGGAGGTGTGACCGTGTGGCACGTCGAACACTGCACCCAGCACGTAGCCGATGCCGTGGCTGGCGCCCATCGGCACGCCTGCTGCCAGCCCGCCCATCGACAGCCACGAACCGATCTGGCAGTCGAGCCTCGCCTTCATGTCCGAAGGATCGGCTTTCACCTTGGGCAGGCCGCGCGCCAGAAGCGACAGGCCGTGCAGGGCCGAGGCATTGGTGAACTCCGTCGATTCGTTCGAGCACACGCCCTCGACGCAGTGATCGACAGCGCGGATGCCGGTCGACAGGAACAGCCACATCGGCGTGTGGCGCGTCACCTCGGGATCGAGGATCACTGCCTGTGGAATGGTGAGGGGATGACGGAACATCTCCTTCACCCTGGTCGCCTCGTTGGTGACGCCGGCGATCCCGGAGAACTCGGCGGCAGAAAGTGTGGTCGGGATCGAGACCTGCCGCACCGTCGGCGCCTTCATGTCGACTCCGTCGCGAATGCGGTCCATGTCCTCGACGCTGTTGACGTCGTTGGCGAGGCAGAGCTGCACGGCCTTGGCGCCATCGGTGATCGAGCCGCCGCCCAGCGTGACGATGAGATCGGCATTGGCCTCGCGGGCCTGCCGTGCGGCGGCGACCACGGCCGAGCGCGGCGAATGTGCCGGCATCTGGGCGAAGGTACCGACGCACTTGTTGCCGAGCGCACGGCGCACGTTCTCGACCTCGTCGGTCTCGCGGTTGAGCGTTCCGCTCGCCATCAGGAACACGCGACTGGAACCGGCGGCTTTCACCAGTTCGGCAACCGACTCGGCGGCCGGCTTGCCGAAATGGACCTGCTCCATGTCGGTGAAAACGATGCGACCTGATGTCAGCATGGCTTGCTCCCTGACTTCGTTCCTCCCCTCTCAATCACGTTCCTCTCCCCGCTGGGGAAGAGGCTGGGTGAGGGGGCTTCGAAAGCTCGTGCAACCCCCTTAGCCGACCTTTCCCCCTAGCGGGGAGGAATCAATGAAGGGGAGGCACCTGACGGCGATATTTTGCTATCGTGACGGCGAAAGGAAAAGACATGACCGGCACACGTGACGGCGCCATCGCGCGCGCGGAAAAGTATTTCGACGACGGCGGCTTTCTCGCCGAGCTGCAGCGCCGGGTGGCGATCCCGACGACCAGCCAGGAGAAGGACTCCATGCCCGCCCTTCAGGAGTATGTCTCGGGCGAGATGAGCCAGTCGCTGCAGAAGATGGGCTACGACTGCACCGTGCTGCCCAATCCGCGCGCCGAGTACGGCCCGTTCCTGATCGCGCGCCGCATCGAGGACAAGGCCTTGCCGACCGTGCTGACCTACGGCCACGGCGACGTGATCCGCGGCCAGGACGAGCAGTGGCGCAAGGGCCTGTCGCCCTGGAAGATCGTGATCGAGGGCGACCGCCTGTACGGCCGCGGCACCGCCGACAACAAGGGCCAGCATACCATCAACATCGCAGCCCTTGCCTGCGTGCTCGAAGAGCGCGGCTCGCTCGGCTTCAACTCGACCGTCCTGATCGAGACCGGCGAGGAG
>JAEZHS010000113.1 GCA_023436825.1 Pseudomonadota bacterium
CGTCCGTGTCGCGTTGCTCCAGTGCAACAGTGCCAAACCACCGCACGGCACCACCAGCGCGTGCAGGTGCGGTCAGGCGTGAGCGATGCGCAGGATGTTCGTCGCGCCTGGCGTGCCGAACGGCACCCCGGCGGTGA
Organism: Pseudomonadota bacterium; assembly: GCA_023436825.1. The sequence continues at coordinate 138 of JAEZHS010000113.1, forward strand.
TCACCAGTCGCTCTCCGGGCTTGGCGATCTTCTGCTGGCGGGCGACGCGCACGGCGCGCGCCACCATGTCGCCGAAACTGTGCGCGTCCTCTGTCTGGATGGGATGCACGCCCCAGGTCAGCGTCATGCGCCGCGCCGTGTCCAGGACCGGCGTGAGGCAGAGGATGCGCACGTCCGGCCGTTCGCGCGCGGCGCGCAGCGTGGTCGAGCCGGTCGTGGTGTAGGTGACGATGGCTGCGGCCGACAGCGTGTGCGCGCACTGCCGCGCGGCGGCGCTGATCGCGTCGGCGGTCGTCGCCTCGGGCTCGCGGCGGCTAGCGTCCATCAGCTTGCGATAAAGCGGATCACCTTCGACGCTCTTCAGGATGCGGTCCATGATGGCGACAGCTTCGATCGGATACTCGCCCGAGGCCGATTCCGCCGACAGCATCACCGCGTCGGTGCCGTCATAAACTGCGGTCGCCACGTCCGACGCCTCGGCCCGCGTCGGCGTCGGCGAGTGGACCATCGAATCGAGCATCTGGGTGGCGACGATGGCCGGCCGTCCGGCCATGCGGCAGGCCGCCAGGATGCGCTTCTGCAGCGGCGGCACGGCCTCGGGCGGCATTTCCACGCCGAGGTCGCCGCGCGCCACCATGATGCCGTCGCTCTGCTCGATGATCTCGTCGAGATGGTCGATGGCCAGCGGCTTCTCGAGCTTGGCCATCACGGCGGCGCGGCCCGCGACCAGCTTCTTCAGTTCGGCGATGTCGTTGGCGTGCTGCACGAACGACAACGCCACCCAGTCGACGCCGAGCGACAGGCCGTAGGTCAGGTCGCGATGATCCTTCGACGTCATCGGTGACAAGGGGATCGGCAGATTGGGCAGGTTGACACCCTTGCGATCGCTGATCTGGCCCGCCACCTCGACCTCGGCGTCGATGGTGGCCTCGTCGTGCGCCGTGATGCGCAGGCGCACCTTGCCGTCGTCGATCAGCAGGATGCCGTCGGGCTTGGCCGCCTTGAAGATCTCGGGATGGGGCAGCGGGATGCGCTTGGCCGTGCCCGGCGCCTCGTCCATGTCGAAGCGCAGCTTCTGGCCCTTCTTCAGCTCGAGCGGGCCCTTGGCGAGGGCGCCCACCCTGAGCTTGGGACCCTGCAGATCCATCAGGATGGCGATGGGACGCCTGTATTCCTTCTCCATCGCCCGCAGCAGCTCGACGCGCTGGCGATGGTCGTCCTGCGTGCCGTGGCTGAAGTTCAGGCGAAAGACGTCGGCGCCGGCCTCGAACAGCGCGCGCAGGCGCTCGCGGGTCGACGAGGCGGGACCGAGGGTGGCGACAATCTTGGTGAAGCGATCGCGATACATGCGCAAAGTCTACTTCTTGGGCGACGACACTTTGAAGTCGCCGGCCTGCTCGTAGACCTTCACGACCGCTGCGTCATCGAGCCGCCCCCAGCCGGCGCCGGCCGCGGCGAGGAAGAGCTGGTGCGCCGCTGCGGCCATCGGCAGCGGCAACCGGTGCTCGTGACCGGTATTCAGCACCAGCCCGAGATCCTTGACGAAGATCTCCACCGCCGACAACGGCGCGTAGTCGTCGTCCAGCATGTGCGGGACGCGGTTGCCGAACATCCAGGAATTGCCGGCGCTCGCCGAGATCACGTCGTAGACGGCGCGCGTGTCGGCGCCGGCCTTGGCCGCGAGCGCCATCGCCTCGGCGGCCGTCGCGATGTGCACGCCGGCCAGAAGCTGGTTCACGGTCTTGACCAGCGAGCCGATGCCCGCTGCCTCGCCCAGCCGGAACACCTTGGCCGAGGTCGACGACAGGATCGATTCGGCGGCGGCGAAGGCCTTGGCCGAGCCCGAGGCCATGTAGGTGAGCTCCCCGGATTCGGCGCGCGCGCGGCCTCCGGACATCGGAGCGTCGAGCAATTCGTGGCCCGATTTCGCGAGTCGCTCGCCCAGCGCCTTGGCGAAGGCAGGGGGAACGGTGGCGCACTGCATGACGAGGCCGCCCCTGCGCAGCTTCGCTGCCGCGCCGCCCTCGCCGAACAGCACGGTCTCCACCTGCTGGGCATTCACGACCGCCACGACGACGGCGTCGGCGGTGGCGGCCGCTTCGCCCGGGCTCGCCGCGACAGTGCCGCCCGCGGCCGCGAAAGCCTCGCGCGCCGGCGCGCTGGGATCGATGCCGATCACCTTGTGGCCGTGCTTCAAGAGGTTCTTCGCCATGCCGAGGCCCATCGAGCCCAGGCCGACGAACGCGACGACGGGAGTGTTCTTGTCCGCCATGACCCTTATGCCTTGATGCCGTACTTCGCCGCCCAGCCCAGCCCGGCGCCGGTCGTGGTCTTGGGTTTGTATTCCAGGCCGACATGGCCCTGGTAGCCCAGCCGATCGAGCACATCGAGCAGATAAAGGTGATTGGCCTCGCCGATGTCAGGCTCGTTGCGGTCGGGGTTGCCCGCGATCTGGACGTGCGCGGTTATGGGGAACAGGCGTTCGGTGCGCCTGGTGAGATCACCCTCGGTGACCTGACAGTGATAGAGGTCGAGCTGCAGTTTCAGATGGGGCGCGCCGACCTCGCTCATGATCTGCTCGACCTGGCTCGTGGTGTTGGTGAAGTAGCCGGGAATATCTCGGTGGTTGATCGGCTCCAGCACCAACGTGATGCCGCTCTTGGCGGTGCGGTCGCAGGCCATCTTGAGATTGGAGATGAAGGTCCTGTGCATCGCCTTCACGTCGGCGCCGGGCGCGATCATGCCCGACATGACGTGCAGCGTGGTGCACTCCAGGACCTTGGCGTAATCCAATGCCTTGTCGAGGGCGGCGGCAAAGTCGGCTTCGCGGCCGGGCAGGGCGGCGAAGCCGCGCTCGCCCTTGCCGGCGTCGCCGGCCGGCAGGTTGAACAGCGCCTGCGTGAGCTTGTGCTTCTTGAGCTCGGCCGCGATGTCCTTGGCCGGCGCCTCGTAGGGGAAAAGGATCTCGACCGCCTTGAAGCCATGCGCGGCGGCGGCGCCGAAGCGCTGCAGGAATGGTACTTCCTGGTAGATCCACGAGAGATTGGCGGCGAGCTTGGGCATGGCTTAGGTCCAGGTAAGGCTGTCAGCCCGAGCGAAGCGAGGGGCCTTCGAGGCAGCAGGAAAGGTGGGGGGGGGGGGGGGGGGGGGGGGGGGG
>JAEZHS010000117.1 GCA_023436825.1 Pseudomonadota bacterium
TGGCTCATCATGAGCGCGCCGGGAAGCGCGCGGTCCGGAAGAATCAAGAGACCTCTTCCCGCGACGGGATAGGCCCATGCCACGCTCGCTCGCTGGCGGCCTCGAGCTCGGTGACCGGATCGTAGGAATCGTTATCCGATGCCGGGGCGCGATCGCCCCATGTATGGGGGCGGCGGTGGCGCAGCCAGAAGATGCAGGCCTGGACGTTCGGCGGATAATGGGCGGTGCTGGTCAGGAACTTGAGCTGGCCGCCGAGGATGACCGCGCGCTCGATCTCGCGGTCGTACCCCACGGCGCGGTCGTAGAGGCTGCGCGCCACCCTGGCATCGGCGACGACGCGGCCCTGCCTCACGGCGTCGCCGAAATCGGCGCGCCCGGCGATCCACCGGTCGATGGTGCTGGGAGACACGTGGAAGAACTCCGCCAGTTCGTCATTGGTGGCACCGAGCAGACAGTAGTTGTGCGCCTGCTCGCACATCTCGGGTTCGTAGCGGGTGGGGCGTCCCATTGCAGTCGTGGGCTAATAATAACTAAAGTAACGAGCGGTGACAACAGCTTTGTCGAGGAACTGCATGCGCAGGGTGGGTCATATTCTTGCGACTTTTGGGGCTCCAGAAGGGGGTACTGCTGGTGGCGTCGCCTGCCGGCGGCACCATGTCTTGTTGACTGCAGTGCTTTCACCGGCCGCGCCACACACAGTGAGCGTGCCCTCCGAAAGCCGGGAAGCTCGGCGCATCTTGATCACACGCCGCCTTGTGCGGCCCGATGCAACGCGACGTCGCCTGCGACATTACCTGCTCATGCCAAGGGACAATGAACAGGGCAGGCCGGTCTACCGCTATTCCATCGGCAAGCGGTTCATCCTCACCGAGCGCGACCGTGCGGACGTGCAGGATGTGGTCGACAGGTGGATGGCCGACTGGAACGCCGTGGCCAGCGTCACGCTCGCCGGCGCACACACCATCGAGATTGTCGTGCGTGGCGAGCTGACGCCCGACCAGCAGAGCCGGCTGTCAAAGGAGATTTGGCGCCAAGCCGAACGTATCGAGAAGAACCGCCTGTAAGCGCGACCGCCTGAACGTTGGGGCGGGCCGATCCGGGAATTCCGGTCACCCGGTCCGGCCCGCACCCAGGGGTGCCCACACATCCCCTCACCCCAGAGCACGAACGTCGCCGGCGCAATGACGGACACATCGGCAGGACGATTTTTCTCCGGCCCGCCAGCCCCAAAATCCGGCGTCTTCAGTCTCGCCTTGCCGGCATTGGCGGGGCCGGCAGCATTTGCGCCCGCAACTCCAGCAGGCGCTCGATCATCTGGTCGACGACGACAGCGTCAAAATGCATCCTCACGCGAAGCGGCTCAGGTATGCCCTCGATCGCCAGTCCGGGCAATTCCATCCGCAAGGAGCGCCGATCGTCGCTGAGCTGCCACATCTGGGCCTGGTCATGTACGATCGATATCATGCCTCGGCTCCCATCGCTTTTCCTTCGAGTACAAGTGGGACTCCGCCCGGCCGACGGCGAATGGACTCCTCACAACATGTGACATCTGCTGCCTCAGCCTGGGCATCGGCAGATCCGCGACCTCGGCGCCGCAGACCGAACACTTGTAGGGCTTGTGCTTGTGCATGAGCGATTAAACGCGGCTTGTTCCGCGCGGCTGCAGTGCTGCACAAGGGCGTGGGCTACTCCCGGCGTTCGTTCGAGTGCTTAGCTAAGCTAGCGCTACGCAAGATCGGGTTCGCCAGCGCGGACCCGTTGGAGCTGACGCACCTGCGCCATTTGCTGGACGTGGGCCTGATCGAATGGCGAGGGTCACGCTTGGCAGCTGATGTCGGCTGGCCAGCAGCGCTGACCTTCTCTTGTCGTCGATGCAGGCCGATCATCGGATGCTTGGTCGACGTTTCAGAAGACCGACTTGCGCTGAAGCGGCATCCGCCGCCCACGCTTGTCGACGGCGACTTTGGCTTTCGCTGGCTGCTTGCCTGGATCGGCAGGTGCTGGCATTTGGCTCGCCAAGCGCCGGCCGTCACCCGTCACCAGGATGCCCTGGGGTCGCTCTCGGATGAGTCCGGCTAGCTCAAGACGAATCCGAAGCTGCGACGGAACTGACACAGCGGCGCCGTTCATGAGCTTGCGGAGTATGTCGAACTCAAGATTGCTCAGCTTGGGCGGCATGGCCGACAAACGCTCGGCGCTCAATCTCGTTCCGTTTGATCCAGCTCGAAGCCTAGCAACCGACCCCGACTGAGGGCGTTGTCCTTCCATCGTCGGCTCGTACCAGTGAGCGTCGACGGCTGGAAGACAGCGGCATCGGATAAAAACAAGAATGTCCCGCGCTCCCGCTCACACTTTGGGCGACGGAGGGCGCCATGATGTCAGCGCTCGAATGCTTTCAAAGGTCTGCGCATTGCGAGGCGATGGCCCGAGCCTGTTGCGACCGAATGAGCAGTCGCATGTTGCACGAAACAACTGAGCACTGGCGCACCCTCGGTGCAGCCGCGGCCACGGCGGAGAGCCCCGTCGGCGATGGTGCGCAGGCCGGACAGAGCCCCGGCGGCGGAGCATAGGCTAGCGGCGCGGCCCAGCGCGATGGCCGATCCATCTCGCGTGCCTTGGGAGCTTCCTCTTGGTTGTCTTCTCGATGGTAGGCCGAGGTGAATTCGTGCGGACGGCTCTACCAAGCAGTATGCCGGACTGGCGCAGGCTCCTGCCGGACATTTCGAGAAGGCGTAGGAGTTCCCGGTGGTTGGCTTCGAGGTCGGCCATCCGTCCCACAATTGCGCCATCCGGCGATGTCTTTCGGCGCCTGATGCGGTGCCGTGCGGCATGCCAATTTGCATGCAACTGGTGCCTGCCCCTGTGCATTCATGACGGTGATGAGCAAGGATTCACAAGATCCGGTCGGCGTTAGTCGAGCGCTACTCGCCGAACGCCGCGCGCTTTTGGCGAAGGGCCGAGAGCTGATCGCGCAGAAGCATGAACTCCAACGCCGGTTTGCCGCCACACAGGGTGGAAGGGCCCCCATTACGGTCTACGTCGATCGGAATGGCGAGGCGGACGGGGCACCGGGCGCACTACCTGCCTAGACTAAGACTAGCCGACTTGTCCTCGTCGCTGACCCTGGTAGGAGACCTGCCGCAGCAGGTTGTTCTCGGCAGGTCAGGTAGGTCACCTCCACCACCATCTCGGGCTTCATGAGCTACGAGGCGTTTGCATCAAGCATCGACGCGGGGCGTCGTCGTACGCGAGGCTCGAAATCACAAAAAAGCCCATCGGCTATATAGCCGATGGGCTCAAGTGACCGCCTGGCGAAGACTAACCAGGCCAGTCGGGGAAGTCGGAATGACCTTTTGCCTACTGGACCACGATCTCGACGCGGCGGTTCTGCGGCTCGCGCACGCCGTCGCCGGTCTGCACCAGCAAGCCCTTCTCACCCATGCCGATCACCGTGATCGCCTGTGCCGGCACGCCCTCACGCACCAGGGCATCCTTCACCGCGTTCGCGCGGCGCAGCGACAGGGCCATGTTGTAGCTCTCCGGGCCCGACGTGTCGGTATGGCCCGTGGCGGTAATCCGGGCGTTGCCTTTCTGCTTGAAGGCATCGGCCGCCTGCTTGATCGTCGCCAACGCCTGCTGGCTCAGGTTCGAACGGTCCCAGTCGAAGAACACCATGAACGACGGCGGCGCCACAGGCGGCGCAGACGGGGGTGGCGGAGCAATCTCGGGCTGGCCGAACTTATAGCTCACGCTCAGCAGGGCCATGATGTTGTTGTTGAAGTACGCACCCGGGTTGGTGGTGCCGTAGTAGCGGCCCTCGACGCCGATGCGCAGGGCCGGTGTCGCGTTGTAGCCGACACCAAGGATGCCCTGGTAGGCGAACATCGCAAGGCAAAGACTGCAGCCTTGGATGTTGGCGTCGACAAAAGCAACGCCCAAGCCGCCGCCGACATAAGGCGTGACCATCGCCCCCGGGAAGAAGTCATAGAGCACGTTGGCCATCACGGAGACTTGCTCGATCCTGCCGTTCACCGTGGCGTAGCCGGTAGGAAACGCCACGACGGCATGGCCGTTGTTTGAATGGTACATGCCCTCCAACTCGACGCGCGGACCGACGAAGTCGTAGCCGACCTTTCCGCCGACAGCCCACCCCGTATCCATAATGTAGCTCTGGTTGTTCAGCAGCCAATTGAGGCCGCCTTGGGCGCCGACATAAAAGCCCGGCCAAGTCGGATTGGAGGACTCGAACAACGACTGGGCACCGGCGGCAGACGGCAGTACAGCAAGAACGGCGGCTGCGACGATAGCGGA
>JAEZHS010000126.1 GCA_023436825.1 Pseudomonadota bacterium
GCCCCCGCCGCGGCTTCCCTCGGGGGGGGAAACCGCTCTAGCGCGGTTTCGGTACGCGGGGCGCTTTGGGGGAAATCATCGTGGCAAGCAGGAAGAAGCCGAATTTCATTGTCGTCCTGATCGACGATCTCAGGTTCGACGAGCTGGGGATCTGCGGCCATCCCTTCATGAAGACGCCGCATATCGACCGCATCGGCCATGAAGGCGCGATGTTCACGTCGGCCTTCCACACCACGCCGCTCTGCTCGCCCAACCGCGCCTCGATCATCACCGGCCAGTACGCCAGCCGCCACGGCATCATCGACAACGTGGCGCGCGACGCCCACAGCCATCGCCTGCCCAACTACCACGGCATCCTGCAGCGGCTGGGCTACGAGACCGCGCATGTCGGCAAGTGGCACATGGGCAATTCCGGCGGGCCGCGGCCGGGTTATGATCGCTGGGTGAGCTTCCCGGGACACGGCTCGATCGTCGATCCAGTGCTGAACATCGACGGCGACGAGCGCCGGCACGAAGGCTACATCACCGACCTTCTGAATGATCACGCCGTCGAGTTCCTGCGCAAGCCGCGCACCAAGCCCTTTGCCCTGTTCTTCGCCCACAAGGCGGTGCATCCCGACGCCTTCCAGGCGCCCGACGGCACGATCGACCTCAGCAAGGGCGGCTATCGCGTGCCCGAGCGCCATGCCGATCTCTACAAGGGCGCCCACTTCCCGCGCCGGCCCAACGCGTTGCCGCTGGCCGAGGTGGCGAAGGACAAGCCGGCCTGGACCGAGGCCTTCCAGCTCAAGGGCAACGAGGCCTCGCGCAAGGTGCTGGACGGCATCAAGGCCGGCAGCGACGAGGAGATCCGTCTGCGCGCCGCCATGATGGCGTCGGTCGACGAGGGCATGGGCGAGGTCTTCGAGGCGCTGGAGGAGACCGGCCAGCTCGACGACACCTTCATCCTGTTCCTGGGCGACAACGGCTACTTCTTCGGCGAGCACGGCCTCGGACCGGAGCGGCGCTTCGCCTACGAGGAAGGCATCAAGTCGCCGTTCCTGATCCGCTATCCGGCATGGTTCAAGCCGGGCACGGTGAGGGAGGAACTGGTGCTGGCGCTCGACATCGCACCGACCATCGTCGATCTCGCCGGCGGCAGGAAGGCCGACTTCGAGCACATGCAGGGACTGTCGCTGCGGCCGATCGCCAAGAACAGCAAGGCGATCCGCTCGTCGTTCATGTGCGAGTACTTCAGCGAGAACGCCATGCCGTGGCTGATCGGCATGAGCTACAAGGCGATCCGCACCAAGCGTTACAAGTACATCCACTGGACGCAGAAATCGCTCGACGGCGTTGCGTGCGACGAGCTCTACGACCTCAAGGCCGACCCCTATGAAATGCACAACCTGATCAGCAAGCGCGGCGAACGCGCGACGGTCGCACGACTGCGTCGGCAGCTTGCGACCTTGGTGGCGCAGTCGGTCGGGCTTTAGGCGTCTTCCGGACCGCGCGCGTCCCGCGCGCTCAGGCGCGCATGTGAATGCGCTCAGGCGCGCGAGACGCGCGCGGTAAATGAGGAGGCATGCAATGACCTTGACGAAGAGGGCGTTTCTTCTTGCGTCGATAGCCGCGGCGTCGGGTGCTGTGCGTGCGCAAGCCTATCCCGCAAAGTCGATCCGCCTGATCGTGCCGCTGGCGCCGGGCGCCACGGCGGACATCGTCGCGCGCATCTTCGCCGAGGAGCTCGGCAAGTCGCTGGGCCAGACCGTCGTGGTCGACAACAAGACCGGCGCCGGCGGCACCATCGCCACTGCCGAGGCGGCACGTGCGCCGGCCGACGGTTACACCGTGGCGCTGGCGAGCCAGGGCACGCTCGTCTTCAACATGGGGCTCTACAAGTCGCCTGGCTACGATTCGCTGAAGGACCTGCAGGCGGTGGCGGTAAGCGGCGGCGTGTCCAACGTGCTGATCGTCCATCCCGACAATCCGGCGAAGACGGTGGACGATGTTTTGGCCCAGGCGCGCGCCAAGCCCGGGCAGCTCACCTTCTCGTCGGGCGGCGTCGGCACCAGCCATCACATGTCGGGCGTGCTTCTGGAGATGCGGACCGGCGTGAAGCTGCAGCACGTACCTTACCGGGCCACGCCCGCCGGCATCCAGGCGGTGGCCAACGGCGAGGTGACCATGGGCCTGTTCAACACGCCCACGGTCATCGGCCTGATCAAGGGCGGCAAGCTCAAGGCCATCGCCGTGACCAGCGAGAAGCGCTCGGACCTCCTGCCCGAGGTGCCGACCATGATCGAATCGGGTGTGAAGGATTATGTCGTGAATACCTGGATGGGCTACGCCGTCCCGGTCGGCACGCCCGAGCCGGTGGTCGGCAAGCTCAATACCGAGCTGAACCGCATCGGCCAGCTGTCCGCCGTGCGCGAAAAGATGCTGGCCCAGGGCATCGAGATGCTGCCGCCCGGCCCGCCGGCCGCAGCGCAGAAGCTGGTGCGCGACGACCTGACGCTGTGGCTGCCGATCATCAAGGCCTCGGGGGCATCGGCGGATCAGTAGCTTTCGCCTCTTCAGACCTCCGCGCTCATGTTCCCCTCCTCCAAGGGGAGAGGAGCATGAAAGGCAGAGGGAGAGGCGCACGGAGGCGAAAGGGGGGACTTGGGAAAGGAGTGAATTGGCTGTCAGACAGCCTTCCTTGCAAAAGCGGCCCTCCGCGCGTATCTCCCTGCCTCCTTCATACAGGTGAGCCATGGGCTACAGAGTCGCCGTCGTCGGCGCGACCGGCAATGTCGGGCGCGAAATGTTGCAGATCCTGGCCGAGCGGAACTTTCCGGCCGATGACGTCGTGGCGCTGGCCTCGGCGCGCTCGGCCGGCAAACAGACCTCGTTCGGCGAGAACGGCACGCTGAAAGTCCATGATCTCGCCAAGTTCGACTTCAAGGGCATCGACATCGTGCTGAGCTCGCCCGGCGCCAAGGTGTCGGCCGAGCACAGCCCGCGCGCCGCCAAGGCCGGCGCCGTGGTGATCGACAACACCTCCTACTGGCGCATGGACCCCGACGTGCCGCTGGTCGTGCCCGAGGTCAACGCTCCGGCGATCGCGGGCTACAAGGCGCGCGGCATCATCGCCAACCCCAACTGCTCTACCATCCAGATGGTGACGGCGCTGAAGCCGATCCACGAGGCGGCGACGATCAAGCGCGTGGTGGTGTCGACGTATCAATCGACGTCCGGCGCCGGCAAGGACGCCATGGACGAGCTTTTGAATCAGACCAAGAGCTTCTTCGTGAACCAGACGCTGGAGCCCAAGAAGTTCACCAAGTCGATCGCCTTCAACGTCATTCCCCACATCGACGTCTTCATGGACGACGGCTCGACCAAGGAAGAATGGAAGATGGTGGTCGAGACCAAGAAGATCCTCGATCCCAAGATCAAGGTTCACGCGACCTGCGTGCGCGTGCCGACCTTCATCGGCCACGCCGAGGCGGTGAATCTCGAGCTGGAGCGGCCGCTCGATGAAACGGAGGCGCGTCGCGTGCTCGCCGCCCAGCCCGGGGTGCTGGTGGTCGATCGCCGCGAGAACGGCGGCTACGTGACGCCGCAGGAAGTCACCGGCCAGGACGGCGTGTTCGTGAGCCGCGTGCGTGTCGATCCTACGATCGACAACGGACTCGCGCTCTGGATCGTCAGCGACAACCTGCGCAAGGGCGCGGCGCTGAACGCCGTACAGATCGCCGAAGAGCTGGTGCGGGGCTACATCTAGTAGATGGATTTGCCGTCAGCGCTTGGTCTCGGCATTCCTTCTATGGCTCTGAATCTAAATGAAAATCTTTTAACTACAGGTGTTTAAGAACGATAATTCATGTAAGATGAGAGCGTGAACGACATGCCGTCGCTTTACCCTCTCCGTCCGGAATCGCAGGCCACTGCTGTGCCGACGCCTTTGTTCGGTGGCGATGACACATTCGTCCAGCAGCTTCGCCTGGCCGCCCAGGCCCATCGCGCCGGCCGCCTCGAAGAGGCGATCACCTCGTACCTCAAGCTGCTGGCCGTGCGGCCCTATCACGCCGAGCTGCACAACAATCTCGGCGTGGCGCTGCGGCTCGCGGGCAAGCTCGAAGCCTCGGTGTCGCATCATCGCCTGTCGCTGGCCGCCGACCCCGGCAATCCCGCGCTGCATTCCAACCTCGGCAACGCGCTGCGCGCCGCCAACCGGCTCGACGAAGCGGTGAAGCATCACTTCCATTCGATTACCCTCAACCGCGATTACGCCGAGGGCTTCTTCAACCTGGCGCTCTGCCTGCGCGATCTCGGCCGCATCGACGAGGCGGTCGGCTGCCTCGGCCGGGCATTGGCGCTCAACCCCGATAACCGGCGCGCCCGCGTCGAGCTCGCGGTCGCGCTCCTTATGCGCGGTGAGCTGGCGCAGGGCTTCGCCGCCTATGAAGCGCGCAAGCGCCTCCCCGAGACGCCGGCGCCCGATTTCCGGCAGCCGGCATGGGACGGCGGCCCGGTCGGCGGCAAGCGCATCCTGCTCTATCCCGAACAGGGCCTGGGCGACGTGCTGCTGTTCGTGCGCTTCGCCCGCGAGCTCAAGCGCCGCGGCGCCACCGTGATCGCGCTCTGCCAGGCGCTGCTGAAGGACCTTCTGGGGACCGTCGATTTCATCGATCACGTCGTCGCCGAGGGCGAATCGCTGCCCGAGTTCGACCTGCATGCCTCGATGGTGTCGTTGCCTCATCTCTGCCGCGCGGACTTCGCCGCGCCGGCGTTGCAGGCGCCCTATCTGAAGGCGCCGGCCGACAGCCGCATCAAGCTCGGCCGCCTCGACAAGGCGAAGCTCAGCGTCGGCGTCTACTGGGCGGGCATGCCCGGCCGGCCGCAGGACCGACAGCGCTCGGTGTCGTTCGCACGCTTCGTGGAATTCGCGGGCGATCCCGAACTGCTGCTGTTCAGCCTGCAGGGCGGCGTGCATCAGAAGGACATCCAGACCTTCGGCGCCGGCGGCCTGGTGCACGATGTCGGCCGCGGCATCTTCGACTTCGCCGAGGCGGCGACGGCGCTGTCGCAGCTTGACCTGCTGATCTCGATCGACGCGCCGATCGCCCATCTCGCGGCGGCGATGGGGCTGCGGACCTGGGTGCTGTCGCCGTCGACGGTCGACTGGCGCTGGCAGCTCGGCGGCGCCCGCGCGCCTTGGTATCCGACCGCGCGCCTGTTCCGTCAGCCGCGGCCGGGCGATTGGGACGCGGTATTCGCCGACGTGCGCCGCGAGCTCGAGCAGCTCAAGCGGCGTTCTTAGTAGTCGCTCTTTCCAGATCCGCAGCATCGTCGACGTCGTCGAGTGTGTCGGCGATGGCTGTCGTGTATCCCGTCGGGATCGTTGCCAACGTGTCGGCCAGCGTCTGATCGGTCGACCAGCGAACCTTGGTGAACAGCGAACGCGGCAAGGGCCGGCTGCGGCGCGCGCCGATCAGCCAGAAGCCGCCGTCCCTTGCCGGCCCGAATACCAGGTCGTGATGCCCCAGCAAGCCAAAGGCGCGCGCGACGTGGCGCGGTCGCATCGCTGGAATGTCGCTACCGACCAGCACGACGGGCCCAGGCGGCAGCTGCTGGAACGGTCGCTTCATGCGCACGCCGAGATCGCCCGACCCCTGGCCGCGCACTCTTGAGCGGCCGATGTCCTGCCACGCCGGGTAACGAAGCGCCTGGTCAGGCGTGACGAACAGCCAGACGATCCATCGACGGTCGCGCGACATGAGCCGGATCTGGTTGGCCAGGGTCAGGCGATAGAAGCGCATCGCCGCCGCTGGACCGACCGCGCTCGCCAGCCGCCGTTTCACGCGCCCGAACTGCGGGACGCGGGCGAAGATCACGAGATGGCGGGTCACGAGTCGTAGAGCCGGCGGATGCTGTGGGGCGACACACCGGCGAAGTAGAGCGCGAGGCAACCGAGGTTGCGCATCGGGCGGGCAAGCCAGCCGTCGCGTTCGTAGCGTTCCGCCGATGTCGTAGCCTCTGCATCGAGCGCAACGAGTTGGTGTCGGCCGATGCGACGCGCCAGGTCGACATCCTCCATCAGCGGAAGGGCGCGGAAGCCACCGACATGACAGTAGAAGGCGCGTTCGATCAGCAGTCCCTGGTCGCCATAGGGCAGGCCGAAGGCGCGACACCGCCAGGTCACCAGCCTCTCGATGCGCCGCGCGCGTGGATCGGCCGAATCGAAGCGCAGCCGGAAGTAGCCGGCCCTCGGCTCGCCCGGTGGCGCGGCCATGAGACGGCGCGCGGCGATGGCCCAGTCGGCGGACAACGTCGTGTCGGCATGGAGGAACAGGAGCCACGGTGCGCCGCCTGCCATCGCGCCGGCGGCGAGCTGCCGGCCGCGGCCGGGCTCGGTCCTCAGCACGGTGGCGCCGGCCTGTTGCGCGATCGTCGCTGTCCCGTCGCGCGAGCCGCCGTCGCAGACCGTGATCGCGAGCCTGAAGTCGTGGCCGCCGGCCAGGGAGTCGAGCGTGCGGGTGAGGGAGTGGGCGGCGTTCAACGCCGGAATGACGACGTCGATGTCCGTCTTCACGCGCTGCAGGCCGCGCCACCCAGCACGCAGAACTTGGCGCAATGCGGATGGTTGAGGCGCACGGCGCCCATGCTTTCCGCCAAGCTGTTGCCGAGCTCGAACTGCGGATCGTAGGGCAGCAGGGTGCAGGCGACGACGGCGGGCCGGGCCGCGCCCTTGCGTTTAACCACCATGCGCGCCGAGGCGCACATCACGCTGTCGGGCGACTTCTTCAGGATGCCCCAGCAGGCCGTGGTGATCTCGGGAACGTCGACCCGGGCGTCCATCTCGGGAAACAGCACCAGCGACACGGGACTCGCCGCGTCGATCGCAATGCCGAGTTCGGCGAACAGCCGGGCATAGCCCGCGCGCATCTGCTCGTCGGTCTCGTCCGAAAAGTGCCGCCCCGCGACATGGACGTCGAAGCCCGATTGCGCCAGCCATACAAGGCCGTCGATGGTCGGCATCCAGCTGCGCGCCCCGCGCTCCTTCTCGTGCAGCGTCTTCTCGTAATGGTCGACCGAGACGCGGATGGTGAGGTTGCGGCCGTAACGCGCCAGCAGTCCGAGCAGCGCGGGCTTCATCCTGTGCATCGGCTTCATGGCGTTGGTCAGCACCATCGCCTTCAATCCGCGCGACAGCACATCCTCGAGCATCGCCGGCAACTCGCGGTTCATGAACGGCTCGCCGCCGGTGAACCCAATCAGCTTCGTGCCGTGGCCGTCGCGCTCGATCTCGTCGAGATAGGCCCGGACCTCGACCGCCGACAGATAGGCCAGGCGGTCGTTGCGCGGCGAGGATTCGATGTAGCAGTTCTGGCAGGTGAGATTGCAGAGCGTGCCGGTGTTGAACCACAGGGTCTCGAGCGACCGCAGCGCCACATGGGCGCGCTCTTCGCCCTTGGCGG
>JAEZHS010000168.1 GCA_023436825.1 Pseudomonadota bacterium
CGGTCATCACCTGCATCGACGGCCACCAGATGGCGCGCCAGGGCCGGGCCGGGTCGGCGCTGGGCATCGCGGCCATCGGTTCGTTCGTCGGCGGCACGCTCGCCACCGTGGCGCTGGTCGTCGTCGCGATGCCGCTCGCCTCGCTGGCGCTGAAGTTCGGCCCCGCCGAGTTCTTCGCCCTGATGGTGGCGGGTCTCTGCCTGGTGGTCGGCCTCGCCGGCAAGAACATCCTGGCAGCGCTGCTGATGACGGTGATCGGCCTGCTGCTCGCCATGAGCGGCCTCGATCCGGTGCGCGGCGCGCCGCGTTTCACCTTCGGCATCGAGGAACTGTTCGACGGCATCGGCTTCGTGCCCGTCGTCATGGGCCTGTTCGGCGTTGCCGAGCTGCTGCTGGCGGCCGAGACCCGGCAGGCCCGCATGATCGAGGCCGAGCTCAAGAGCTGGATGCCGACCAGGCAGGAATGCAAGGACTCCGCCGGCGCCATCGGCCGCGGCACCGTCGTGGGCTTCATTCTGGGGCTGATCCCCGGCGTCGGCGCGATCGTGCCGACCTTCATGGCCTATGTGCTCGAGAAGCGCGTGTCCAAGACACCCGAGCGTTTCGGCAAGGGGGCGATCGAGGGAGTGGCCTCGGCCGAGACGGCCAACAACGCCTACGCCAATGCGGCGATGGTGCCCTTGCTGGCGCTCGGCATCCCGAGCTCGCCGACCATCGCCGTGCTGATGGGCGCCTTCATCATCAACGGCATCACGCCCGGCCCCTTCCTGTTCAAGGAGCAGCCTGCCCTTGTGTGGACCGTGATCGCGAGCTTCTTCGTCGGCAATGCGCTGCTGCTGATCCTGAACCTGCCGCTGGTCGGCCTGTGGGCCAAGCTGCTCAAGATTCCCTTCAGCTACATGTGCGCCGGCGTGCTGATCTTCTGCGTGATCGGCGCCTACGGCCTGAAGCAGAGCCTGTTCGACGTCTGGGTGATGCTGGGCTTCGGCATCATCGGCTACCTGCTGCGCAAGCTCGACTTCCCGATAGCCCCCGCCATCCTGGCGCTGATCCTGGGCCCGATGATGGAGAAATCGCTGCGCACGACGCTGGAAATCTCCGGCGGCAGCTTCGCGATCTTCCTCGACCGGCCGGTGGCGCTCGCCTTGCTCGCGGTGCCGGCGATCGTGATCGGTTTTCTCGTGTTCAAGCCGCGCTCGCTCGCGCCGCTCAGGGAGAGCGACGTCGACTGACAAGACAAGAGGTTGCTTCAAGGGAGGAAAATATGCTCATCCGTCGTCGTACCGTGCTCGCCGCATCGGCAGCATCGGCAGCCACCGCCATGGCCGGCCCGGCCATGGCGCAGAATTATCCACGCCGCGCCATCCAGCTCATCGTCGCCTTTCCGGCCGGCGGCAGCACCGACGTCGGGGCGCGCATCCTGGCCGCGGCGGCCGAGAAGGACTTCGGCCAGCCGGTCACGGTCGTGAACAAGGCGGGCGCCGGCGGCCAGATCGGCTTCACCGAGGCGGCGCGCGCCCGTCCCGACGGCTACACGCTCTGTTTCCTCAACCTGCCCGGCATCAACACGATCACGCTCGATCCCGAGCGCAAGGCGGCGTTCACCATCGACAGCTTCATTCCCGTCGTGAACCAGGTGCTCGATCCTGGCCTGGTCTGGGTCAAGGGCGACAGCCCCTACAAGACGCTGGCCGACCTGATCGATGCCGCGAAGAAGAACCCCGGCAAGATCAGCGCCTGCACCACCGGCATCCTGAGCGACGACCATCTCGCTATCCTGATGATGCAAGAGGCGACAGGGGCGGAGTTCCGCATCGTCCACTTCGACGGCGGCGCACAGCAGATCACCGGCGTCCTGGGCGGCCATGTCGATTGCGCCTTCGACAATGTCGGCGGCGTCTTCAAGCGCGTGCAGTCGGGCGAGTGCCGCGGGCTGTGCGTCACCGACAGCGAGCGCTCGAAGTTCCTGCCCAGCGTGCCGACCACCAAGGAGCTGGGCTTCCCGACCGTGATCTCCTCCTCGACGCGCGGCGTCGGGGCGCCCAAGGGCACGCCGGCCGACGTCATCAAGGTGATCGAGACCAACTTCCTGAAGGCGATCAACAGCCCGGAAATGAAGGAGAAGATGGACGCGGTCGGCCTGGCGCTGAAGCCCATGGTCGGCGCCGAGTACGCCAAGTACTACGCCGACGTCCAGGCGCAGGCGAAGAAGTACACGGAATGGGCGTTGAAGATGCGGTAGGCGCCGTCATCGGCGCCGGCGGGCGTAAGCGCCTTCTGAGGCGCGGTAGCCCGCACAGCGCAGACAGGATACGGGCGCGCTCGCCTATTTCAATTTATTGAAGGGCACGTCCTTATCGACGCGCACGTCCGCCGGCATGCCGAGCCCGCGCTCGGCCACGATGTTGCGCAGGATCTCGTCGGTGCCGCCGGCGATGCGGAAGCCGGCGCCGCCGATCCACTGCGCCTGGAAGCCCGCGGCGTGCGGCACCTCCTCCTTCATGATGCCGGCCGGGCCCATCAGCTCCATGGCGAAGGCGCCCATGTCCTGCATCTTGGGCGCGGCCACGATCTTGATGATCGACGATTCCGGCCCGGGCGTCTGGCCCTTTGAGAGCGCGGTCAGGGTGCGGTAGCGCGTCAGCTTCAGGCCCTGCTGCTGGACGTACCAGTCGGCGATCTTCGAGCGGACTTGGGCATTGCGGATCGCCGGACCGTCCTCGAGGTCGGTGTCGCGGGCGAGCTCCATCAGCTCGTCGACGTCGAGGCCGCCCGAGGGCATGCCAACCGCCAGCCGCTCATTCATCAAGGTGGTGAGCGCCGCCTTCCAGCCCTCGCCGACCTTGCCCAGGCGCTGGCTGTCGGGAATGCGCACGTTGGTGAAGAACACCTCGTTGAAGTTGGCGCCGCCCGACATCTGCTTGATCGGCCGCACCTCGACACCCGGCGTCTTCATCGACAGGAAGAACATCGTCAGTCCCTGGTGCTTGGGCACATTGGGATCGGTGCGGGTGATGATGATGCCGTAGTCGCTGTAATGCGCGCCCGAGGTCCAGACCTTCTGGCCGTTGATCACCCAGCCATCGCCGTCCCGCTCGGCGCGGGTGCGGATGCCGGCGACGTCGGAGCCGGCGGCGGGCTCGGAGAAGAGCTGGCACCACACCTCCTCGCCGTGCAGCGCGGGCTTCACATAGCGCTGGAGCTGCTCGGGCGTGGCATAGGCCATCATGGTCGGGATGCACATGCCGAGCCCGATGTCGAAGAAACCGAGCGGCACCAGGTAGTTCGATTCCTCCTGCTGGTAGATCACCTGCAGGATGGGCGAGCCGCCGCGGCCGCCATATTCCTTGGGCCAAGTGATGCGCGCATAGCCCGCCTTGGCCTTCTTGTCCTGCCAGGCCTTGGCCTTCTTCAGGAGCTCGGGATCGTCGTTGCGGGCGCGGAAGCTCGCCTTGTCGTCGCTCTTGCGCGTGGCGTTGGCGTCGAGCCAGGTGCGCACTTCCTTGCGGAAGGCGGCTTCTTCGGGAGTGTCGTTGAAGTCCATGGGTGTCTCCTGCCTTTGCCTTCCTCCCCTTGGCGGAGTCCGCCAAGGGGAGGTGTCGGCGTCTTACGCCGACGGAGGGGTCAAGGGCGGCGAGGTCTTGTGATCCATGACCCCTCCGTCCGCGATTACGCGGGCACCTCCCCTTCGCGGAATCCGCGAAGGGGAGGAAACCTCAAGCTACGTTCTTCTGTTCGAGACGGCTCACCAGCTTGTCCTTCCAGGCCATCGGCCCGCCCAGCGCCAGCGCCATCACGCGCGCCCGGCGATAGTGGAACTGCGTGTCGGCCTCCCAGGTGAAGCCGATGCCGCCATGGGTCTGGATGTTCTCCTTCGAGGCGAAGTCGTAGGCGTCGGTTGCGGCGATGCGGGCGGCCGCAGCGGCGAGCGGCAGGTCCGCCCCGCCGTCGGTCAGCATCATGGCGCCGTAATAGGCGTTCGAGCGCGCCAGCTCGAGCTTGACGTAACAGTCGGCGAGCTTGTGCTTGATCGCCTGGTAGGAACCGATGGCGCGGCCGAAGGCTTGGCGCTGCAGGGCGTAGTCGCGCGCCATCCACATCGCGGCCTCGGCGCCGCCGACCTGGGCGAAGGCGAAGTAGACCGCCGCAGCATCATAGAGACGCTCGAGTGTCCGCCAGCCCTCGCCCTCGGCGCCCAAAAGCTCGGCGGCGGCGTCCTTGAAAGTGACCTCCGCATGCTTGCGCGCCGGATCGATGGTCTCGACGCGCTTCTTCGCAACGGCGGCCTGCTTGAGATCGACCAGCACCAGCGACACCGCGCGATCGCCCTGACCACCCGTATTGGCGAGCACGATGGCGACCGTCGCCGCCTCGCCGTCGGCCACCGGCACCTTCCTGCCGTTCAGACGCCCGCCGCCGAACGTCGTGCGGATGGACCGCGGCTTGGGCGGCTGCGGGCCCTCGGCGATGGCGAGCGTGCCGATCGCCTTGCCGGCCGCCAGCTCGGGCAGCCATTTCCTCTTCTGCGCGCCCGAGCCCGCGAGCTTCAGCGCCTCGGTCGCCAGCACGACCGACGTGTCGAACGGCACGGGCGCCGCGGCGCGGCCGACCTCCTCGGCGATGACGCAGAGCTCGAGCGGCGACAGGCCGAGCCCGCCATACTCCTCGGGGATGCCGGTGGCCGGCACGCCGAGCTCGACGAGGCCCTTCCAGACCTCGTCGGCATGCGTCTCGTTGCCGTCCAGCACGCGACGCACGACCTTGGTCGGGCACTTGTCGGTGAGGAACTTGCGGACCTGCTCCTTGAGCAGCTTCTGGTCGTCGGAGAAATCGAAGTTCATGATGGGGCAAGCCTAGCAAGCAAGCTCGCATCGGG
>JAEZHS010000212.1 GCA_023436825.1 Pseudomonadota bacterium
CCGCCAAGCGCACGGCCGAGGCCGTCCTTGACGCCGTCGCCGAAATCTTGCCCCTCACATCCCCTGCCGAATGCTCCAACTACTTCGCTCAGGCAGGATATGCCAAACTTCAACCCATCACGCTCTAGAGCTCAGAGGATTTCATGGTTGGCGCGGGCCGCCGAGACTGCCAGCACTGCTGGCACGACCCGAGAGTTTTTGCGCCCTTTGGCCCCTTATGGAGCGCAAAAACTAGAACCATAGTTGATTCATTCTGGAACTTAAGTTATATTGACCGTGCGTTGCCTCCTGGCAGCTCTGCTCTATGCATCGTTCATCCGATACCAAAGGCTGCGCCGGATGCCGCGCAGGGCCCGTCCGGTTGCCTGCATCCGGACCGGCCGATCTCGGGGTTTTCGGGCTCTCCGGCCCGGTGATTCCGTTGCAAAACTTGCGTAACGGTCCGAATTCGGAATGAGGCCCAACGGATAGGGGGTGCGATCTCGAAGGGCTACTGGGCTCTCTGCCGGAAATGCCGGAAATGCCGGAAATACCGATAAATCCATCGCACCGCTGACAGCAGTGCCTGCGCGGCCGACCGAGGGATCCGCCGCGCACCCGCACCACGTTTACCTGATGCGATGCGCTCGTCTCACCGCTTCCCGTACTCTGTGAAGACGTAGTCGCGCGTCACCACATCCGTGTGGCACGCGAACCCGCACTTCGCGTCGTTTCCCTGGGGCGGCCTGGAGGCTGCATTGGCGGGCCTGAATGTGCCCGACGCCTCGTCATACTCGAACGCGCCCCATCCCCAGCCGCCGCTGTCGGCGAACCGTTTGCTGTCCTTCACCATGAAGTCGACGTCATGCAGGGTGCCCGGCACGGTTGGCTGGCCCGGGTAGCTCTCCTGCTTTTTCGGGTTCCAGTGGATCTTGGCCATCTTGGCGCCATCGGGGAACGGCTTGCCGTTGTCAGGGATGCCTTGCTTGTAGGCGTCGATCATCACCGGATTTCCCAGGATCGCGGCGACCTTGCCGCCGTTCCCGCTGAGCGAGATGACGGCCCAGTCCTCGTATCCCCTGAACTCGGAGAATGCGAGACCATCCGGCACTTTGACCGCGTACTTGTCCTTGTCCTGAGCGGAAATCGAAACGCCGGTGACCAGGACAGCGATCGACACAGCAATACTGACGGCGGTCGGTATGCTCCTTTTCATCGTGCATCTCCCCCATAGGCTCGGCGGAGCCGGAGACATGTCGCGCGGGCGGCCTGATCGCCCGCGCTGGAAGGCTATGAAGACGCCGGACGATCGGTCGGCCGTCAGTTGGTCGGCTTCTTGCCCTGCTTGTAGTTGGCGATCGCCGTCTTGAGCATGCGGTACTCGGTGCAGCCGAAGACGCAGAGCGAGTCGAGGCGCGCCAGCATCTTTTCGGCCTCGGCCGGCTGGTTGAGCATCAGATAGGCCTCGCCGAGATACTCGTGCGCGCCGAGATGGCGGCCGTCGATCGCCAGCGCCTGCTGATAGTACTGCAGCGAGCCCTGCGGATTGCCGGACGAGCGCGTGGCGTAGCCCAGCAGGTTGTAGGCGTCGGCGTTGCGCGGATCGCGCTGGACCACCTGTTGCAGGAGCGGGATCGCGTTGGCGTAATTCCTGGCCTCGATCATCGCCTTGGCCTGCGCGAAGTTCGGATCGGCCGGCGTCGCGGGCTTGACGGCTTCGATCCGTTGCGGATCGGCGCCGCCACCGGCGGCGAAAGTCGCAATCGGAAGTCCAAAAGCGAGCAGGGCCGCCGAGGCAAAAACGGTCGGGCGCATGGTTCACCTCCTGAGGTTGCTGGATTCTCGACTGATACCTCTGCCGGGCAACGAAAATTTCATGACATTGCCGTGAGTTCAGCGACTCTCTTGACGGCGCGCACGGTCAAGCGCCCTTGTCGGCCGCGAATCTCGACGTCGTGGCTTTCATACGTGCCAAGGTCGGCACCGGCGCGATCCAGCAGTTCCTGTGAGACGACCAGTTCGGCGCCGAATTCCTTGGTCAGCGCCTCGAGGCGACTGGCGATGTTCACCGTGTCGCCGATCGCGGTCAGATGCGTGGTGCGCTCGTAGCCCATCTCGCCGACGATGGTCGGGCCGGAATGCAGGCCGATACCGATGCGCAGGGGCTGGTCGAGATCGCCCGACAGCGCCTCGTTCAGATCGGCCAGCGCCACGACCATGCGCCGCGCCGCATCGAGCGCCTGGCGACAGGCGACCTGCGGCTCGTGGCCCAGGCCGAAGATCGCCATCACGCCATCGCCGATGAACTTGTCGAGCCGGCCGCCCGCCGCCTCGATCGCCTGACCGGTGGCGCGGAAATAGCGGTTGAGCAGGAACACCACGTCGTAAGGCAGCCTGCCTTCGGAGATCGAGGTGAAGCCGCGGATGTCAGCGAACAGGATGGCGACATAATGCTCGCCGCCATGCGCCTGCGGCTGGCGGCGATAGGCCTCGACCGGGCCGGCCGACGGGGGCAGCAGCGGAGTCACGTGATAATGGCCGGGCGGCGGGCGCAGCTGGCAGGCCAGTCGCACATTGGCCGGTGCGCCGACGCGCGCCAGCACCTTCCGCTCCTCCGGCGAGGCTGCGGGCAGCTTGGTGCGATCCGGGCCGCCGATGCGCACCCGGCAGGTCGAGCAGCGGCCGCGGCCGCCACACACCGAGGCGTGCGGGATGCCGGCGATGCGGCTCATCTCGAGGATGGTGAGGCCGGTCGGCTGGGCGACGCTGCGCCGGTCGCCGTAGTCGAGGCGCACGACGCCGGCGCGGCGCTCCCACAGGTCGCGCAGCGGCCGCGCGCTCAGCGCGCCGGCCAGCAGCATTAGCGCGCCGATCTGCAGGTTGCGAGAGATGGCGTAGAGATTGTCGATATTCTCCTGCGACGGCACGTGCACGCGCGCGAACAGGTTCTGCAGGAAGCCCGGCTGCTGGGCGAGGTCGGCGACGTCGCGCAAGGCGATGGCGGCGCCGGCGATACCGCCCACCGGCACCAGCAGGGCGACGGCGTAGAGCAGCGGCAGCCAGGTGCGATACCAGGGACGAAGGCGCCACGCGAAGTGCAGGCCGATGCAGGCATGCAGCCACACGACGAGAGGCAGGGCGAACTGGCGAACGATGCCGGTCCAGTCGCCGACGACGAGCGAACCCAGCACCCAGGGATAGCCGGGCTCGACGTCGTAGAGCGTGTGCGCCAGCCGGGTGCCGACGACATGTATGGCGCCCAGCGGGATGATCAGTACGCCGAGACTCCATTGCGTCCATTCCCACGACGACAGCTTCAGCGCGCGCCGCTGATAGAGCGACCACAGGGCGAGGAAGAAATGGCCGAACAGCGCGCCGTAGAGCACGGTCTGGCCGACCGGATTGTGCCAGATGAAGACGAACCAGTGGCGGCCGGCCTCGAGTATGCGCAGCGAGATCAGGCCGAGCGTGTGGTTCAGCAGATGTGTGACGACATAGAAGAACAGCACATAGCCCGACCAGAGGCGGAGCCGGCCGATCATGGCGCTATTTCAGGAGCGGCAGCACTGCTTCGGGCGGCCGGCCGATGGCGGCGCGCTTGCCCGCCACCACGATCGGCCGCTGCAGCAGCACGGGATGGTCGGCGATCGCCTTCACGATATCGGTGCGGCTGAGTTCGGCTTTCTTCTTCTTGAGCGCCTTGAACTCGGCCTCGCCGTCACGGATCAGCGCCGCGGGCTCGCCGCCGACCATGTCCAGAAGCGTCTCGACCTCGGCCTTGCTGGGCGGCTGCTTGAGGTACTCGCGAACCTGCGGCTCGATGCCCTTCTTCCTCAGGAGCTCGAGTGTCTCGCGCGATTTGCTGCAGCGCGGGTTATGCCAGATCGTGATGGTCATCGAACGCTTCTCCTCATTTCCTCTCCCGTCAGACGGGGGAGGCGAAGATGAGCGTACTAGAGCCTCACTCCTCGTCCAGTGCATCAGCGCTCTTCGCGTCGATCACCTTTTTGGCAACATCGAAGGCGAAGCCGGCGCGGGCCATCGCGGCGAGGTCGCGGGTGCGCTTGTCCTTGCGGTCCTCCTCCGGCCGGAACGGTCCGAGACGCCGTCGCCGCGCCAGCGCCACGGCGGCCTGCCATTCGCGCTCGGCCGGGTTGGTGTCGAGCTCCTGGTCGAGCGCCGCCATCGCCCGGTCGAGCGTGTCGCCGTCGATGCCGGCGTGCTTCAGTTTCTGCCGCATCAGCCGGCTCGACGCGCCGCGCCGGTGCAGCGCGCGCGCCTTGGTCTGGGCGAACTCCTTGTCGTCGATGGCGCCGGCGTCGACGAACTTGGCGACGATCGCTTCGATCGCCTGCTCGACGTTCTCGATCACGGGCGCTTCGGCCAACTCGGCCTTGCGAACCCGGCGGCCGAGAACGCGGCGCAGCCCCTCGGCCGTGGCGGGATAGCGCTCGAGATAGAACGTCGCTGCGTTCAGCAGGTACTTCGCGGTGATCGGACGCGCCGGACGCTTCACGCTTCAGCCGCGTAACGCGATGCCGACCATCGCCTGCAGCTCGTCGATCGCCACGTCGGGATCGCCGACCTTGATGGTGCGCATGCCGAGCGCGCGGGCGGGCTTCAGGTTGATGCCGAGATCGTCGAGATAGACGCAGTCCTCCGGCTTCACGCCCAAAAGGTCGCAGGCATGCTGGTAAATGCGAGGATCGGGCTTGCGCATGCTGAGCTTGCTCGATTCCACGACATGCTCGAACAGCGTCATGATCTCGGCCACAGCCTTGGCCTTGTCCGGGCTGCGCGCCATGCCGGGTCCTTCGCCGTGCTTCATGTTGTTGGTGATGCAGGCGACGCGGAAAGCGCGGCCGCAGCGACGCAGAGCCTCGACCATCTGCGGCCGAATGTCGCCGCTCAGTGACTGCAGGATGCGCCAACCATCCAGCTTGTGACCGTGCTGGCGGGCTTCCTCCTCGAACAGCGCGACGAAGCCTTCGAGCGAGACCTCGCTGCGTTCCATTTTCGCCCAGGCATTGGTGTCGCCGTTGCGCGCATTCAGGCCGCGTATGAAATCTTTGGGAAGTCCCGCTTCGGCCTCGTAGCGATTGAAGGCCTCGAAGGGGCTCGAAAGAATCACGCCGCCGAAATCCCACAAAATCGCTCGGGGGCTTTTTGCATGGCTCATATTCATGGTGGTGCGACCCTGTTTACCTTGTTCCTGCCCTAGTCGGCCCTTATTTCACGCCCTCCATAGGCGACGGAGTGATCAATGACCACCGTTCGCCACCACAAGCTAGGAACCCAGCGAAATGAGCGAAGCAGCGGTGCAGCCGCGCGGCAACGCAGTGGCACAGTCGAGTGAGGCAGGAATGGGCGATATGAGCCGTTCTGAAACTGGTCGGTCCGATGGACGCAACCGGCGCGCGGCCGAGACTCGCCGCAAGATCATTGCTGCTGCCAAGGCGATGATTGCCGAGACCAGCACGGCGCCGACCGTGGTGGCAGTGGCAAAGCGGGCCGACGTGTCGGTCCGGTCTGTCTTCCAGCATTTTGGCGATGTAGAGTCACTTTTCGTAACTGTCGTGGACAGCGTGCGTGACGACCTGGTCGTGCCGCCGCCGACCCCCAGCAACCGGCCGCTGGATGCGCGTATCACCTCGGTGGTCGAGAACCTGGCCCAGGTGTTCGACAAGATCGTGCCGCTGCGTGTCGCCGCCGGCCAGTTCGTGAACCATCCCGCCCTGACCGAGCGCGCCAAGGTCTCCAAGGATGAGCTGCGCGAGGCCACCCTCGAGGCGTTTGGCCCGGAATTCGCGGCTTTGAGCGAGCAGGCCAAGGAAGAGCTGCTGGACGCCATCGGGGCGGCCCTGTCGCTCGAGGCGTGGATCGTGCTGCGCCGCCGCGACGGCCTGAGCCTCGAGCGGGCCACCGCGGTGTGGCGGTTGACGCTGGAAGCGCTGCTGGCGCACGGTTTCGCGGCTCCCGCGACCGAATAACCTTCCCCTGGTCGCCAATTGACTTCGCGTTTGAGATCAGTGAGTTAAAGCCCCCGAAAGGGTGGCAGTACGGGGCAAATGGCGACCAGCCAGCTTCACGAAGACTATTCGCGCGAGGAAGAGGTAAAGGCGGGTACCGATCGCGGCTTCGGACTCGTCTTCGCCGGCTTCTTCGCAATCCTTGGCGTGCTCTCGCTGTGGCACGGCAGCAAGGCTTGGCATTACACGCTGCCGCTGGCGGCGGCGTTCCTGCTGGTGGCGTTGGTTTATCCACGCATTCTCGCACCGCTCAACCGGCTGTGGCTGAAGTTCGGTCTGCTACTGTACAAGGTGATGAATCCCCTTGTGCTGGGGCTGCTGTTCTTCGTGACCATCATGCCGATCGGCTTGCTCATGCGTGCTTTTGGCAAGGACTTCCTCCGTCTCAAGCGCGATCCCGGCGCCAAGACCTACTGGATCGACCGCACCCCGCCGGGGCCGCCGCCGCAATCCATGAAGAACCAATTCTGATCTGAAAGGGACCGAGGCCAATGGGCTCCATTCTCGTCGAACTCTGGGACTTCATGCGCGAGCGCAAGAAGTTCTGGCTGCTGCCGATCCTGATCATGATGGTGATCTTCGGCGGCCTGATCGTGCTGACCAAGGGTTCGGCGATCGCGCCGTTCGTCTACACGCTGTTCTAACAGGGAGCGGAAGCCTCCATGCGCGTGCTCGGCATCTCGGCCTTCTATCATGACAGCGCTGCCGCGCTGATCGAGGACGGCCACCTCGTCGGCGCAGCGCAGGAGGAGCGCTTCACCCGCAAGAAGCACGATTCGGGCTTCCCGCAGCACGCCGTGCAGTACTGCCTCGACGAGGCCGGAATCAAGCTTCAGGACATCGACTACGTCGCCTTCTACGACAAGCCGTTCCTGAAGTTCGAGCGTCTGCTCGAGACGTACCTCGCCTACGCGCCGCGCGGCTTCCAGTCCTTCCGCATGGCCATGCCGCTGTGGCTGAAGGAGAAGCTCTTCCAGAAGACGCTGCTGCGCGACGAGATGAAGCACTGGCAGCCCGACTTCGACTGGCACAAGCGTCTGCTGTTCGGCGAGCATCACCAGAGCCATGCCGCCTCGGCGTTCTTCCCGTCGCCTTACGAAGAGGCGGCCGTGCTGTGCATGGACGGCGTCGGCGAGTGGGCGACGACGTCGCTGGCCTGGGGCCAGGGCAACAAGCTCGAGATGCTGAAGGAGATCCACTTCCCGCACTCGCTCGGGCTGCTCTATTCGGCGTTCACCTACTACACCGGCTTCAAGGTCAATTCCGGCGAATACAAGGTCATGGGTCTCGCGCCCTATGGCGAGCCGAAGTTCAAGGACCTGATCCTCGACAAGATCGTCGACCTCAAGGAGGACGGCACCTTCCGCCTCGACCAGCAGTATTTCGACTACTGCACGGGCCTGCGCATGACGAACGAGAAGTTCGGCGCGCTGTTCGGCGGCAAGGCGCGCAAGCCCGAGGAACTGCTGACGCAGCACCACATGGATCTCGCGGCGTCGGTCCAGGCCGTCACCGAGGAGATCGTGATCCGGCTGGCGCGCTCGGTTCGCAAGGACACCGGGGCGAAGAACATCTGCCTGGCGGGCGGCGTGGCGCTGAACTGCGTCGCCAACGGCAAGCTTCTGCGCGAGAACCTGTTCGACGGCATTTGGGTGCAGCCGGCGGCCGGCGATGCCGGCGGCGCCGTCGGTGCGGCCTATGCGGCCTACCACGGTTACCTCGGCCAGTCGCGCAAGCTCAACGGCCATCTCGACGGCATGGCCGGCTCCTATCTCGGCCCGGAGTTCAAGGACGACGAGATCGAGAAGCGGTTGGCGGCCGCTGGCGCCAAGTTTACCAAGCTGACCCGCGACCAGATCATCGAGCAGACGGCGCAGGCCCTCGCCGACGAGAAGGCGGTGGGCTGGATGCAGGGCCGCATGGAGTTCGGGCCGCGCTCTCTCGGCGCCCGCTCGATCCTGGGTGACGCGCGTTCGCCCTCGATGCAGAAGACGCTGAATCTCAAGGTCAAGTACCGTGAATCGTTCCGTCCCTTCGCGCCGGCGGTGCTGCGCGAGGACGTCGACAAGTATTTCGACATCAAGAGCGACAGCCCCTACATGCTGATGGTGGCGCCGGTGAAAGAGGATCGCCGCCGCAGCATGAGCGAGGCTGAGCAGGCGCTGTTCGGCATCGACAAGCTGAACGTGCCGCGCTCCGACATTCCGGCGGTGACCCACGTCGACTATTCGGCGCGCATCCAGACGGTGCACAAGGAAACCAACCCGGCCTTCCACGACCTGCTCACGTCGTTCAAGGCCAAGACCGGCTACTCGGTGGTCGTGAACACCTCGTTCAACGTGCGCGGCGAGCCGATCGTCTGCACGCCCGAGGATGCCTTCCGCTGCTTCATGGGCAGCGAGATCGAGGTTCTGGTGGTCGGCAACTGCTTCCTCAGGAAGGAAGACCAGGATCCGGCACTGAAGCTCGATTACAAGAACGCCTTCGAGCTGGATTAGTCATGGTCTTCCGGACCGCGGGCTTCCAGCCCGCTCATGAGCGCGCAAGGTGCGCGCGGTCCAGAAGAGCATGAGGGCCGTTGTCTGTGATCGCCTCGGCGATCCGTCAGTTTTGAAAATCAAGGAAGTAGCGGTCCCGGAGATCGGCCCCGCCGACGTGCTGATCAAGGTCGGCGCAGCCTCGGTCAACTTCCCCGACGTGCTGATGCTGACGGCCGAATACCAGCATAAGCCGGAGCTGCCGTTCATTCCCGGGATGGAAGGTGCCGGCACGATCGCAGCCATTGGCGCCGAGGTAAACAACTGGCGCGTCGGCGATCGCGTGATCTTCGGCGTGCGGCCCGGTGCCTTCGCCGAATACGTGCGCGTGCCGGCGAGCGGCAGCCTGATGC
>JAEZHS010000221.1 GCA_023436825.1 Pseudomonadota bacterium
GCTCGCTGCGCGCTCCGGTCTGCGCGTCGTAGCGCAGGCCGCCGACGGTCAGAGGCCCGCCATCCTTGTTGCCCTCGACGATCGCCACGACGATGGTCGGCGCGCGATAACGCTCGTTGAGGCGGGCGAGCGCCGAGACGTCGCCGACGTAGAGCTCCTCGGCCGTCACGGCGTTCTGGTCGAGCTGGTCGCCGCGCAGCACCGTCACCGGCACCGCGCTGCCGGAGGTGTCGAGGGTCCGCCACGCCTCGCGCCAGGCGTTGCGGTCGTCGAGCGGCTCGACGCCTGCCTGGCCCTTCCACAACGGAATGACCAGCGCCGGGCGGGACACCGTCTCAGCGACCGTTATCCCGGCCTGGCCGAGCCATGCCTTCACCGGATCTGGCTGGAACACGACGTTGAGCGTGGCGATGTAGCGGCCGGGCGCGGAACGCTCGCGCACGAACTCGATGCCGCGCACCATGCCTTCGAGGCTGGCGTCGCTGGGGATCGTCACCCGGGCACGGTCTTCCGGCGCGACGACGCGGTCGACCAGCATCTTCGCCGCCTTGCGCCGCGCCTCGTCGATGCCCTGTTGGCGTGCCTGCACCGCATCGGGCGCCGCCACGTCAACGTCGACGCCGGTCACCGTGTAGGTGTTGCTGCCCTGGGCAAATGCTCCGCCGGACAGGGAAAGAGCCGTCAGCAGGGCGAGAAGGATCGTGGAAAACCAGCGCACTGGCGGCATTGCGGGGGTCCGGTTTTTGGTTATGTTCGCGGCCACCTGTCTAGCGAATGAGCCCGGCTTGAGCAAACAAGGCCACAACAGCCCACCCCTGACCTACAAGGACGCTGGCGTCGACATCGACGCGGGCGACGCACTGGTCGAGCACATCAAGCCATTGGCGCGCAGCACCGATCGGCGCGGCGTGATGGGCGGGCTTGGCGGCTTTGGCGGCCTGTTCGATCTCAAGGCGGCGGGCTTCAAGGACCCGATCCTGGTATCGGGTACCGACGGCGTGGGCACCAAGCTCAAGGTCGCGATCGAGGCTGGCATTCCCGACACCGTCGGCATCGACCTGGTGGCGATGTGCGTCAACGACATCGTCGTGCAGGGCGCCGAGCCGCTGTTCTTTCTCGACTACTACGCCAGCGGCAAGCTCGACGTCGAAGCGGGCCGCCGCGTGGTCGCCGGCATCGCCGAAGGCTGCCGGCGTGCGGGCTGTGCGCTGGTCGGCGGCGAGACGGCGGAGATGCCCGGCATGTATGCCGACGGCGACTACGATCTCGCGGGCTTCTGCGTCGGCGCCGCCGAACGCGATGCCCTGTTGCCGCGATCGGACATCGCGCCGGGCGACATCGTGCTCGGGCTCGCCTCCAACGGCGCGCATTCCAATGGTTATTCGCTGGTGCGCCGCATCGTGGCGCGCAGCGGCCTCGGCTACGGCGCCGCCGCGCCCTTCGCCAAGGGCTCGCTTGGCCAGGCGTTGCTCGAGCCCACGCGCATCTACGTGAAGCCGCTACTGGCGGCGATCCACAGTACCGGCGCCATCAAGGGGCTGGCGCACATCACCGGCGGCGGCTTGCCGGGCAACGTGCCGCGCTGCCTGCCCGACGGCACGCGCGCGCGCCTCGATGGGCGGCAATGGCAGCCGCCGGGCGTATTCCACTGGCTGCGCGAGATCGGCCAAGTGCCGACCGACGACATGCTGCGCACGTTCAACTGCGGCCTCGGCATGGTCGTCGTCGCCGCAGCCGACGATGCCGCGACGGTTGCCAAGGCCCTGACCGAGGCCGGCGAAAGCGTGAGCCAAGTCGGCATCATCGAGGCCGGCCCGCCGGGCGAAGCCGACTGTGTGGTGGATCACGCCGAGAGCCTATGGCGAAGCTGAAGGTCGGCATCCTGATCTCGGGTCGCGGCAGCAACATGGCTGCGCTCATCGAGGCAGCCCGGACGCCGGACTATCCGGCCGAAATCGCCGTCGTGGTGAGCAACGTCACGAGCGCGGCCGGCCTCAAGCTTGCCCACGACGCCGGCGTGCCGACCGCTGTCGTCCCGCACAAGGAGTTTCCAGACCGCGAGAGCTTTGACCGTGCCGTATCGGCGGAGCTCGAGAAGCGCGGCGTCGAGCTGGTGGCGCTGGCGGGCTTCATGCGCATCCAGAGTCCGTGGTTCCCCGGGCACTGGAAGGATCGCATCGTCAACATCCATCCCTCGCTGCTTCCGGCCTTTCCCGGCTTGCGGGTCCAGCAGCAGGCGATCGACGCCGGCGCTCGCATCAGCGGCTGCACGGTGCATTTCGTCACGGCCGACCTCGATTCCGGCCCGATCGTCGCGCAGGCCGCCGTGCCGGTGCTGCCGGATGACGACGCCGACCGGCTTGCCGCACGCATCCTGCGCCAGGAGCACCGCCTCTACCCGCTGGTCGTACGCTGGTTCGCCGAGGGTCGCCTGTCGGTTTCGGGCCGTCAGGTGGCCGTCGCGGGCGTCCCCAAAGGCGCCACGCTCCTCTTCTCGTCCGACCCTTAGTTCGCTATAAGACCCCGACCAAACGAGGAATTCTCAGGACCATGGCCGACGCGCAGGATGACTACTCCGCCCATTTCAGCACCTACACCGCGTTCAACAAGCTGGTGCTGTTCGGCATCCTGTTCGTCGTGCTGCTGCTCGCCTGCATGGCGCTGGGCCTGGTCGGCAACACGCCAATCTTCGCGCTGCTGCTCGGCATCGGCGGCACGATCGCCCTGCTGGTGGCCTTCGCCGTCATGAGCTGACGCTTCGGCGACACGACAAAAGAAAGCGGCCCAAGTGGGCCGCTTTTTTGTTTGCCCCTATGGCCTCATGTTCCTCTCCCCCTTGGGGGAGAGGTTAGGTGAGGGGGTTCAACTCGAAGACTGTCTCCTGCATTGCCCGCACCC
>JAEZHS010000224.1 GCA_023436825.1 Pseudomonadota bacterium
GCCTCGACCATGTCGTGGCCTGGGACGAATCCGAGCGCCGGCACGTCTATGTCGACGACGGTGACCTCGTGTTCAAAGGCAACGAGATCGTCCATGTCGGCCCGGGCTACGCCGGCACGGCCGACACCACGATCGACGGCAAGGGATTCATGGCGATCCCGGGTTTCGTCAACGTGCACAGCCATCCCTTCTCCGAGCCCGCCAACAAGGGACTGACGGAGGAGTACGGCAGCGACAAGCTCGGCCAGAGCTCGCTCTACGAATACCTGCCGGTGTTCGGGCTCGATGCCGAGGATGCGGGGCCCTCGACGATGGTGGCGATGTCGGAGCTCCTGAAGAGCGGCGTCACCACCATCTCCGACCTGTCGATGAGCCGAGAGGGCTGGATCGACGACCTTGCAGCGACCGGCATCCGCGCCGTCGTCTGCCCGATGATGCGCCAGGGCTACTGGTACACCAAGAACGGCCATACGGTAGAATACGCCTGGGACGAAAAGGCCGGGGAGAAGGCCTTCGGCGCGGCGATGAAGACCATCGACGCCGCCATGAAGCATCCGAGCGGGCGTATCTCCGCGATGGTCGGCCCGTCGCAGATCGACACCTGCAAGGAAGGCTACTTCAAGGAGGCTCTCCAGGAAGCCAAGCGGCGCAACATCCCGATGCAGACGCATGCCTGCCAGGCCGTCGTCGAGTTCTATGAGATGGTGCATCGCCACGGTAAGACACCCATTGAATGGCTCGATTCGATCGGCGTGCTGGGGCCGGACCTGGTGATCGGCCACGGCATCTTCCTGAGCGATCATCCGCAGATCCACTACCCGCACGCCAACGACTTCGAGATGCTGCGGGACTCGGGCGCGGCGGTCGCGCATTGCCCGACGGTCTTCGCCCGCCGCGGCATGGTGCTGAACTCGATCGGCCGGTACATGAATGCCGGCATCACCGTCGGCATCGGCACCGACACCTTCCCGCACAACATGGTCGATGAGATCAGGCTCGCCTGCTACGTCGCCCGCGTCTTCACCAGCAACTACAAGATGGGCACGACGCGGCACGCCTTCGAGGCGGCGACCGTTGGCGGCGCCAAGATCCTGCGCCGACCCGACCTCGGCCGCCTGGCGCCGGGCTGCAAGGCCGACTTCTCGCTGGTCGACATGAGCCATCCCTACATGCAGCCAGCGCACGAGCCGGTCAGGAGCCTGATCTATTCCGCGAGCGAGCGCGCCATCCGGCACGTCTACGTCGACGGCGCGCAAGTCGTGAAGGACGGCAAGGTGCTGACGGTCGATGTCGAGGCCGCGACCGCAGGGCTGGTCGAAGGCCAGCGCAAGCGGCTGAAGACGGTGCCGCAGCGCGACTGGGCCGGCCGCACCGCCGACCAGCTCGCCCCGCCGGTCTATGGCACCAGGGAGCGCCTGCCGCAGTCGAGGCCGGTGACCTAGATGTTGCAACGAAACTGTCATCCCGAGCGAAGCGAGGGACCTTTGAGACCACAGGAAAGGTCCCTCGCTGTGTTCGGGATGACACCGAGTGTGATCCTTTGACCTCCTCCCCGCTCCTCGAAGTCCGCGACCTGCGCACCGAGTTCCGCTCGGGCGGCAGCGTGTTCGCGGCGGTCGACGGCGTCTCCTTCTCCCTCGCCCCCGGCGAGACGCTGGGCATCGTGGGCGAATCCGGCTGCGGCAAGTCGGTGACGTCGCTCTCCATCATGCGGCTGGTGCCAAACCCGCCCGGCCGCATCGCCGGCGGCGAGATCCGACTGGAAGGCCGCAATCTCCTCGACCTGCCCGAGAGCGAGATGCGTTCGGTGCGCGGCGATGCCGTGTCGATGATCTTCCAGGAGCCGATGACAAGCCTCAACCCGGTGCAGACCGTGGGCGAGCAGATCGTCGAGGCGATCCGCCTGCACCGCTCCGCGACCGCGGCCGAGGCGCGCAATCGCGCGCTGGAAATGTTGCGCCTGGTGAAGATCCCCTCGCCCGAGACGCGGCTCGACGAATATCCGCACCAGCTTTCCGGCGGCATGCGACAGCGTGTCATGATCGCCATGGCGCTCGCCTGCGATCCCAAGATCCTGATCGCCGACGAGCCGACCACGGCGCTCGACGTCACCATCCAGGCGCAGATCCTCGATCTCCTGCGCGACCTGCGCGAACGCATGGGTACGGCCATCATGCTGATCACCCACGATCTCGGCGTGGTGGCCGAGCTCGCGCACCGCGTGATCGTCATGTATGCCGGCCGCATCGTCGAGGAAGCGCCGGTTGGCACGTTGTTCACCGATCCGCAACACCCCTATACGCTGGGTCTCCTGGGTTCGATCCCGCGGCTGGGCAGCGACGGCGACGAGCGTCTGCAGGCGATTGAAGGCGTTGTGCCCAATCCCTTCGCCCTGCCCGCCGGCTGCCGCTTCAGTCCGCGCTGCGCCCTGGCCGATGCCCGATGCAAGGCCGAGCAACCGACGCTGCGCGAGATCGCCCCGGGAAGCCAGGGGGGCCATCGCGCCGCCTGCTGGAAGGCGCCGCTCGACCTTGTCCTCGCCACGGCGGCGGCGACCGCGTCATGAGCGAAGCGCTGCTCTCCGTCTCAGGCCTCACCAAGCATTTCCCGGTGAAGCGCGGGATCGTGTTCCAGAGTTCGGTGGGCACCGTGCGCGCGGTCGACGGCCTCACCTTCGACGTGGCGCCCGGCGAGACGCTGGCGCTGGTGGGCGAATCGGGCTGCGGCAAGTCGACGACCGGCCGCATGGTGCTGCGCCTGATCGAGGCCACTTCGGGCACGATCCGCTTCGCCGGCTGCGACGTCCGCGCGCTCGATCGCGGCGCGCTGCGTGATCTGCGCCGCGACATGCAGATCATCTTCCAGGATCCGTATGCCTCGCTGAACCCGCGTCTCACCGTCGGCGACACGCTGGCCGAGCCGCTGCGCCTGCACGGGCTGGCGTCGGGCGCCAGTCTGCGCCAGCGCATCGATCAGCTTCTGGGCGAAGTCGGCCTGTCCGCGTGGCACGCGTTACGCTATCCGCACGAATTCTCCGGCGGCCAGCGCCAGCGCATCGGCATCGCCCGCGCACTTGCCTCGCAACCCAAGCTGATCGTCTGCGACGAGCCGGTATCGGCGCTCGACGTCTCGATCCAGGCGCAGGTCATCAACCTGCTGCAGGATCTCAAATGCCGGCTCGGCCTCTCCTACATCTTCATCGCCCACGACCTCGCGGTAGTGCGCCACATCAGCGACCGCGTCGCCGTCATGTACCTCGGCAAGATCGTCGAGCTGGCGCCCAAGAAGAGCCTGTTCGCGATGCCGCGCCATCCCTACACCCAGGCGCTCTTGTCGGCCGTGCCGGTGCCCGATCCAACCGCCCAGCGCGCACACATCCGACTGGCGGGCGACGTGCCGAGTCCGCTCAACCCACCCGCCGGCTGCCGCTTCCACACGCGCTGCGCCCATGCCCAGGACCGCTGCCGCAAGGAGGAGCCGCTACTGCGGCCCGTCGGCGCGCAGGGCCAGGTCGTGGCCTGCCACTTCGCCGAAAGCATCACGGCGCCGGCCCTCGTGCCCGAAGCCGAGCCACCCTATGCGCGCCGACTGGCGGCGCTACGCAAGCTTGCGGCGGCTTAGCCCTTTGTCATCCCGAGCAAAGCGAGGGACCTTTCCTGCAGCTCAAAGGCCCCTTGCTACGCTCGGGGTGACAGTTACGACTTGGCGGACGGCGGCACCGCGTAGTCGGCCGGATACGTCGCCGTGAATGCCGGCAGCGCCTCGCAGCGGTCGGAGACGGCGTCGAGCGCCGGATAGCGGCCAACCGGCAGCAAGTCGGATACGGCAAGCCGAACGTAGCGCATCATGCAGGCGGTCGTGATCCAGGTCTGGCTCAGGCGTTCGTCCACAGGCCAAGGCAGGTTCGCCAGCGCAGCCAATCCGCCCTCGGCCTGGGTGCGGCAGCGCGCGATCCAGTCGGGCCAGCGATAGCGCTCGGGCCGGACCAGGCGCTCGTAACCGATGCCCATGACCTTGTCGATCGTGCCGCTCGCCAGCGCGATCCGCTGCAGAGCCTGACGGCGCGCCAGACCGCTGCCGGGCAGCAAGGCGCGTTCAGGTCCGACCTCCTGGTCGAGCCAGTCAAGGATCGCCGCCGAATCAATCAGCGTTGCGCCGTCGTCGAGGATCAGCGAAGGAATGCGGCCCAGCGGATTGGTGGTCCGCATGGAATCGAAATCGCCAAAGACCGATCGCGTATCGTGCTCAAAATCGAAGCCGAGCAGGCGCAGGCTGATCGCGACGCGGCGTGTATAGGGCGAGTCGTACTGTCCAACGAGAATCATGACGCAATTCTAGGACGGTTTCGCGCCTCGGCTCCACCGCTGGACTCGTCGCCGACGGCTCTCCAGAGTCGACGCCAATCAAGACTCGATGGAGGGATGGATGGCGCTTCCCCAAGACATACGGCCGGTGAACAGCGAGCTCGCCGATTCGATCACGCGGTCGTCGGAGATCCCCTGGATCGAGACCAAGCCCGGGCAGGCCTGGACCAAAGTGCTGTGGGTCGGTCCCGAGTCCGGCCGCTGGGCCGTGCTCTTGAAATGGAGGAAAGGCTACGTCGCACCGCCGCACAAGCACCTGTCGGCCGCCTTCGCCTTCGTTCTTTCGGGCAAGCTGCAGGTCCGCGACAACATCTACAATGCCGGCGACTTCCTGCACGAGGTCAACGGCATGGTGCACGGCGCCACGACGGCGCTGGAGGACACCGAGTACCTGTTCTTCTGCGACGGGCCCGTCCTGTTCTTCGACAAGGACGGCTTCACCGGCTATCGCGGCTGGGAGGAAGTGCTGCGCCTGCAGCAGTCGGCGGTCGCCCACGCCGCCGAATGATCCAACAAATCGACGACTTCCGCGCCGAGGCAGCCGAGCTTCACCGGCTGCTGATCGGGCTCAGTGACAGCGACTGGGCTCGGCCCACCCAGTTCAAGGCCTGGACGATCGACGACATCGTTCGCCATCTGCACATGGGCGACAGGATGGCGCTCGCCTCGGCGTCCGATCCCGTCGAGTTCACGGCGCTGATGGCCGACATCCAGGCCGAGCGGAAAAAAGGACTGAGCCGCATCGACGAGACGCGGCAGCGGCTGAACGGACTGGGCGGTCGTCCCCTGCTCCAGCACTGGCACGAAACGGCCGAACGGCTGTGCGACGCACTGGCTAAGAAGCCTGCCGACGCGCGGCTGAAATGGGCCGGACCGGACATGGGCGTGCGGATGTTCACGACCGCGCGCCAGATGGAGACGTGGTCGCACGCCCAGGCAATCTACGACCTTCTAGGCATCGAGCGGCCGGCAGCATCGCCGCGCCTGCGCAACATCGCCGAGATCGGCGTGCGCACCTTCGGCTGGGCCTACCGCAATCGCGGCCTACCTGTGCCACCCATCGCGCCGTCAGTACGTCTCGACACACCGTTCGGCGAGACCTGGGAATGGAAGGCGTCTCCAAGCGACAAGGTCGAGGGCGATGCCATCGCCTTCTGCCAGGTCGTGACGCAGACCCGCAACGTCGCCGACACGCCCCTCTCGGTCCACGGCGACGCGGCCAGGCACTGGATGAGCATCGTGCAGTGCTTCGCCGGTCCGCCCGAGATACCGCCGCCGCCCGGCACCCGCCACCGTTCGCCCCGCTGAGGACATCATGGCCCGCAAGCCGCAACCGATCCGCTCCGACATCGCCTGGAGCAACCGCAAGCGCATCGTCGTGCGTGGCAAGGACCTGCCCAACGAGGTCATCGGCACGCTGAACCTCGGCGACTTCTCCTACCTGCAGCTCACCGGCCGCATGCCGACGCCGCAGCAGTCGCGCGTCTACAACGCGATCCTGGTCACTTTGGTCGAGCACGGACTGACGCCGAGCGCCATTGCCGCGCGCATGACCTATGCCGGCGCTCCCGAATCGCTGCAGGCGGCCGTGGCAGCCGGCCTGTGCGGTCTGGGAACGGTGTTCGTGGGCAGCATGGAGAATGCCGCCAAGCTCCTCTACGACACGCTGCCGCCGGGTTCGTCGGGCATCGACCTTCAGGCCAAGGCCCGCGAGGTGGTCGAGAGCTGGCGGGCTGCCAAGCGCATCCTTCCCGGCATGGGCCATCCGATCCACAAGCCGGTCGACCCGCGCGCGCCGCGGCTGTTCCAAATCGCCGAGGAATGCGGCCTGTCGGGCGACTACGTCGCCCTCATGAAGCTGATCGCGGCGGAGGCCGAGCGGCAGTCGGGCAAGTCCCTGCCCGTCAATGCCACCGGCGCCATCGGCGCGCTGTGCTGCGAGCTGGGCTTCCCCTGGAAGGTCGTGCGCGGCTTCGGCGTGATGGCGCGCGCGGTCGGCCTGGTCGGCCATATCATGGAGGAAGCCGAGCGACCGATCGCCAACGAGCTCTGGCTGCGCACCGAAGAGGAAGCCAGCGCGCATATGCGCCAACCCGATGAATAGAGAGGCCATGCCATGAGCGCCATCAGCCCCTTCCGCATCGCCGTCGGCGATGATGTGCTTGACGACCTCAAGACCCGCCTGCGTCGCACTCGCTGGCCCGAGGCCGAGCTGGTCCCCGACTGGAGCCAGGGTGTGCCGCGGCAGTGGATCATGGAGGTTTGCCGCTACTGGGCCGATGGCTACGACTGGAAGAAGCGCGAGGCGTTGCTCAACCGCTTCCCGCAGTTCACCACGGCGATCGACGGGCTCGACATCCATTTCGTGCATGCGCGTTCGCCGCATCCCGAGGCGATGCCGCTCCTCATCACCCACGGCTGGCCGGGCTCCATCGTCGAGTTCCACAAAGTGATCGAGCCGCTGGTCGATCCGGTCGCTCACGGCGGCGATGTTGCCGATGCCTTCCATGTCATCTGTCCGTCGCTTCCCGGCTTCGGCTTCTCGAGCAAGCCCACGGGCACCGGCTGGGGGATCGATCGCATCGCCGGCGCCTGGACCAAGTTGATGGATCGCCTGGGCTATCCGCGCTACGGCGCGCAGGGCGGCGACTGGGGCTCGGCCGTGACGACGGCGATCGGCGCGCTCGACGCGGCGCACTGCGCCGGCATCCACATAACGCTCGCCATGTCGACCCGACCCAATGTGGTCGGCGAGCCGACGCCCGAGGAGGCGCGTGCACTCAAGGGCATCAAGCACTATGCCGACTGGGACTCGGGCTACTCCAAGCAGCAGTCGACGCGACCGCAGACGCTGGCCTATGGGCTCACCGATTCGCCGGCCGGCCAGGCCGCGTGGATCCTGGAGAAGTTCTGGGCGTGGACCGACTGCGACGGTCATCCCGAGAACATCCTCGGCCGCGACGAGCTCCTGGACAACGTGATGCTCTATTGGGTGACGGCGACGGCGGCCTCATCGGCTCGGCTGTACTGGGAGAGTTTCGGGCCGGAGCGGCGTTCCGTCCACAAGGTCGGCGTGCCGACCGGCGTCGCGGTGTTCCCCAAGGAGATCGTCACACCGGTGCGGCGCTGGATGGAAACCAACTTCACCAACATCCAGCACTGGAGCGAGATGACCAAGGGCGGCCACTTTGCCGCCTTCGAGCAGCCCGAGCTCTTCGTGCAGGACGTCCGAACGTTCTTCCGGAAGCTGCGTTAGCTCATGCTCTTCCGGACCGCGCGCGGGACGCGCCGGTGTTGGGGCGCCTCAAGCATCCGTTGTTAGACTGGGCGACACCCTGGAGATTGCAAGCATGGCGCTCAAGCGGATGGACAACGTAGGAATCGTCGTCGAAGACCTCAGAGGGACGATTGATTTCTTTCGCGAACTCGGCCTCGAGCTCGAAGGGCGGGCCACGATCGAAGGAGAATGGGCCGGACGTGTCACTGGACTGGGCGATCAGCGTGTCGAGATTGCCATGATGCGCACACCGGACGGCCACAGCCGGCTCGAGCTCTCCCACTTCCTCACGCCGCCTGTCGTCGCAGATCACCGGAACGCCCCGGTCGACGCCCTAGGTTCTGTGGACACTTACCGTAGCCATAGGACGATAGCAGCGATGGTGACGACGGCGAGGTAGTTAGCGGCGGTCTTCTCGAATCGAGTAGCGACGCGGCGGAACTGCTTGAGCCTACTGAAGCAGCACTCGACGAGATGTCGTTGGGCATAGAGATGCTCGTCGAGCGGATACTTGCGTGCTCGCGACGGATTGTTGGGAATGACGGCGAGTGCGCCCTTGTCGGCGACGGCGCGGCGGATGCGGTCGCTGTCATAGGCGGTGTCAGCCATCACCGCCTCGGCCGGCAGCCCTTCGATCAAGGGCAAGGCTTGCGGGGCGTCGCCACGCTGGCCGGCGGTGAGACTGAAGCGGACTGGGCAGCCGAGACCTCGGACGGCGAGGTGGATCTTGGTGCTCAGGCCGCCGCGCGATCGGCCGAGGGCCTGATCTTCAGCCCCCCTTTTTTCGCCCCCGAAGCATGCTGGTGGGCTCTGACAATGGTCGAGTCGACGATCAAGTACTCGAAGTCCGGATCATCCGACATCGCCTCGAAGAGGCGCCGCCAAATACCCTTGCGGCTCCATCGGCTGAAGCGCCGGAATACGCTGTTCCATTCGCCGAACACCCCGGGCAGGTCGCGCCATGGCGCACCCGTCCGTACGATCCACAACACCCCCTCGACGAACATGCGGTTGTTGCGCCCGGTCGAACCCTTCTGATCCGGCCTGCCAATAATCAGAGGCGCGATCCGCTCCCACTGACCATCACTCAGCACCAAACGATCTTTCACGCCCAAAGCCGCCTCCAAAGGACAGCTTTGAATCACAGATCAAACCGCCGGGGAATCCCTAGAGTCCACAGACCCTAGGCTACCTCCGCGTCATGTTCGCCGTGGACGACATCGACGAGACGCTTGAAAGGCTCCGCACGCGCGGCGCGCAGCTCGTAGGCGAAGTAGTCCAGTATAAAGACGCGTATCGGCTCTGCTACATCCGTGGGCCTGAAGGGCTTCTCATCGGACTCGCCCAAGAACTCGGCTGAGCGAGGTTCGTCGCTCCACGGTCGGCCGCGTTCTCGCCAAGCACGATTGGATCGTCAACGCGGGCCGGGCCGCCCGCGAAAGCCGCCGTCAGCAGGCTAAGACGTTGGCAATCCCGACGTCGTCGAATACTCGAAGTGCAGCGGCGTCTCGGGATGCACGAGCGCATAGGCCGAACGGGCGGCGATGGCCGCTTCGGCGAAGCCCGTGAGGATCAGCTTCAGCTTGCCGGGATAGGTGACGACATCGCCGATGGCGAAGATGCCGGGCTTGCTGGTCGCTGCCGTCGCGGCGTCTATGGCGATCTGGTTGTGCTGCAACGCCAACTCCCACTCGGCGATCGGCCCCAGCGACATCGACAGGCCGAAGAACGGCAGCAGGGCATCGGCCTCGATCCGTTTGGTGTCGCCGTCGAGCGTGGCGACGGTCACCGCCGTGAGCTGGCCCGCGGCGCCCTCCAGTCCATGAAGCTGATAGGGCACGACGAGATCAACCTTGCCCGACTTGGTGAGCGCCTTGAGCTGGGCCTCGCTCTCGGGCGCCGCACGGAACTTGTCGCGGCGATGAATCACCGAAACGTGGTCCGCGATCTCGGCCAGCGATAGCGCCCAGTCGACGGCGGTGTCGCCGCCGCCCGCGATGACCACGCGCTTGCCGCGGAAGGCTTCCCGCTGGGTGACGTAGTAGAAGACGCTCTTGCCCTCGTAGGCCTCGATGCCGGGCAAGGGTGGCCGGTTGGGCCCGAAGGCGCCGACGCCGGCCGCGATGATTACGGCGTGCGCCTGCACCACCGTCCCCTTGGAGGTCGTGACCTTCCAGAACCCGCCGCTCTGCTTCTCCAGGCCCTGGACCTGCTCGCCGAGGTGATAGACCGGCCGGAACGGCGCCGCCTGCGCCTTCAGGCGCACCACCAGCTCGGCCGCCTCGATCCGGGGGAAGCCTGGGATGTCGTAGATCGGCTTCTCGGGATAGAGCGCCGTGCACTGGCCGCCGGCATCGTCCAGCACGTCGATGACATGGCAGCGCAGCCGCACCATGCCACATTCGAACACGGCGAACAGGCCGACGGGCCCGGCTCCTATGATGACGACGTCAGTCTGATGCACATGTCCGCTGGCCATAGGCCTAACGTGGCGAAGGAAGACCACAAAATAAAGAGCTATCCTCGGGGGGATGGTCGCCAGCGACAGCTTCGCCGAATTCGTGCGCGAGCAGCTCGAGCCGCTTGTCCCTGCGGCGCATGTTCGGCAAGACCGGCGTGTTCTGCGACGGCGTGATGTTCGGGATGGTGGCCGACAACGTGCTCTACCTGCGGGTGGACGATGGCAACCGCGAGGCGTTCGAGGAGGCCGCGTCGTCTCCTCCCCTCAATTATGCGAAGGACGGCAACACCATCGACCTCTCCTTCTGGCGCGCGCCCGTGAGGCTATTCGATGAGCCGGACGAGCTTGTCGACTGGGCGCCGCATCGCGCTGGCGGCGGCGCGCCGGGTCGCAGCTAAGCGCGGCCGGCCGGCGCCGAAGCCGCCGCCTAGACGGACCGGTAGATGAACCCGAGGATCAGCGCCGCCACGACCAGTGCGAGCTAGAACACCGGCCGCGCGTAGGCCGGCCTGTTGGCCGGCGGCGACAGGAGCCAGAGCGCGAGCACCAGCAGCAGGAAGACGATCAGGCCGGCGACGAGGATCATGGGACCGAGGATGGAACGGGCGGCCACAGCGGTTCGCCGGGACGGCATTTTTCCAGAAATCGATGGTTCGGAGCAACATCCTGCATTTGGTTCATCGACCACCGCCGGTCGGCAGCCGAATCTGCCGTCGCGTTCTAGACTATTTTAGCTGGCCCCTTACGCCGATCGAGCGCGGCGATCGCGTCCTGCAACAAGCCACGGATGCGGCCCTCGGCAACGTCGTCTACTGCACCCAAATCGAGGTAGAAGTCGAGGCCAGTCGTGTGCTCGCTGAATTTTTCGATCTTTGTGCCGGTCGCGTCCAGCAAGCCGTCGACCAGGTAGGGCACGATCTGGCGGTTGATGCCTTTCACCGAGATGGAAGGCAAAGCGTGCGCGCTCACCATCTCGCGCACCAGCGTGTAGGTCTCATAGCTCAATACAATGTGGCCCGGTTCGGCAACCGATTGAAGGCGCTGCGCAAGATTCGCCTCGGCGCCTATGATCGTATAGTCCATGCGATCCTCGCTCCCGAAATTGCCGACATTGCAGTAGCCCGTGTTGATGCCCATGCGAACGCGGAAAGGACGCTCGATGCCACGCCGCCGCCATTGCGCATTGAGCTCGGCCATCCGGCGCTGCATGTGGACCGCCATGGCCAGGCACGCCTTTGCATCTTCCGCCGCGCCCTTGGTCTCGGGATCGCCGAAAAAGATCACGATCGCATCGCCGATGAATTTGTTGAGCGTTCCGCCATATTTGGTCGCAATGTTCGACATCTCCGTCAGGTACTCGTTCAAGAGCGTCGTAACCTCCTCCGGCTGCAGACGCTCGGTGGTGCCGGTGAAGTCCTCGATGTCCGAGAAGAAGACCGTGAGCTTCTTGCGTTCAGTCTGGATGGCTACCTCCGTCTTGCCGCTGAAAATGCTCGAATAGACCTGAGGAGCGAGATAGCGCGAGATCTTCCTTGCTACGTTGGCCAACACATCGTTGGTACTTTCGAGCCTGCGGTTCATGCCCTCGATTGTCCGAAT
The DNA here is from genome assembly GCA_023436825.1 of Pseudomonadota bacterium. The sequence goes on from JAEZHS010000224.1 coordinate 11,702, forward strand.
GAGGCGGCGCTGAACGACTATGAAGCCAAATCCCAGCACTGCCATGAAGGCGAAGTAGCCCAGCAGATACTTGAACGAGAAGATGTTGGACGCCATCGACGTCGCGATGATGACCTCCTGAATGCCACGCACGTCACCGAGCTGCCAGTCGCGCTTGGGACTATCGGGATGGGTGTTGTGGCAGCCGACGCAGGTGGCTGCGTCCATAATGACCGGCGAGACGAGCCGAACACGACCGGTCAAGCCGGACCACGTGACCTCACTGATGGTCTGCTTGGGATTCTGACGCAGGCTCTTGATAGCGGCCTTCTCGAAGGCATCGAACTCGCGCGACGTACGCTCGGGAAACGGGTAGTCCGAGACGAAGCGAACGGACATTTCGGACTGCTGTTCGCCGATGATGCGCGCCAGCTCGATTGAAAGCGTCGGCGGCGTGGGAATTGCCCCGGGAATGGACTGATAGTTGTGCACCACCGGGCTGTGTCCGGACGTCGCCAGGACCCGCGCGACGACGTTGGTCGCATAGTAGGCACGCACGCTGGTGACTATCGAGTTGATGTCGCCGGCCTGCAGACGAAGTGCGCGTTCCGACAAGTTCTTGAGATCAAGCCAGACGGCAAGCGGGAGGCCGGCGAGCAGGAGGAGCACCAGTGGCAGCAAGGCCCAACGGTGGACAAAGGCGGTCCGGGGATCGGTGTGTGCCATGATCGCCTTTCAGGCGCGCCGCGCCGCCAAGGTTAAGTGGCTCCCCATTGTACACCTGTTTGGGATCTACCGGGACGCTCCGTGGCGTGCGCCCGTCAACGCGCTGGCGCTCGAAAACACCCGGCAAATTTGAATTACCACCTGATATCCATCGGCACGTGTGGCGTCAGATAGAGGCGGTGGAGGGCGGCGGCAGTCCCTAGCCGCTTAACAGGATATCGCTCGCCCGCTCCGCCACGGCCGTAACGGCGGCGTTGATCATGGCTGCCGGAAGGCCAGGCAGCACCGAGGCGTCGATCACACGCAGCCCGGTCACACCCTGGACGCGCAACGCGGTGTCGACGACGGCGCCGATGCGGCAAGTGCCGACGGGATGGTGGAATGACCGCGCCGCGCGACGCACGAAATCGTGCTGAGCAGCAGCGTCCTCCCAGTCAGGGCCCGGATAAACCTCTTCGGCCCGCCAGTCGGCAAGTGCCGAGGCTGCGCCGATCTCGCGCGCCAGCGTCACCGCGCGTACCAGACTCTCTAGGTCGCCGGGGTCTGACACGTAGTTCGGATCGATGAGCGCCGGGGCCATCGGGTCCGCGGATGCAAGGCGCACGCTGCCGCGACTGAGTGGCCGCATCAGGCACGGCACCAGGGTGAACGCGGGTGGCGGCAATGCGCCGACGGCCGGCTGCACGAAGGGCAGCGAAAGGCACATGATGAGATGTTCGGGACTTTCGCCCGCCTTCGCATGCGGCACGTAGAGCAACGCGTCGGCATGATTGTAGTGCGAGCGCAGGACCTCGCGGCGCGCCCGGTAAGCCACGCCTGCGAGCAGCAAGTGATCCTCGAGGTTGGCCCCGACATCGGGTAGCTCGGCGGCAACGGCAATGCCATGGGCACGCAGGGCGTCGGCGGGCCCGATGCCCGAAACCATCAGCAGGCGCGGCGAATCGATCGCCCCGGCACAGAGCAGGACTTCGCCCTCGGGCCGTACCACTTGCCCCGCAAGGCGCACGCCGAGGCAACGACCGCGCTCGATCACCAGGCCAAGCACTCGAGCATCGACGAGGAGGTCGACGGCAGCACCGTCAAGGCTATCGAGGAAGGCGGTCGCAGCATCGTCGCGCGCATGGCCTCTGATGCTGAGCTGGTTCCAGGCGACGCCCGTGGCGACTGCGCCACCCAGGTCGGAAGTCATCGCAAAGCCGCGCTCCTGCGCCGCGGCGATGAAGGCCGACGCCACAGGCGTCCGGTCGCGGACATCCGCCAGCGAAAGGACATGCAGCGGACCGTCGCCACCACGCCAGGCATTGCCCCCGCCGGAAAAAGTCTCGGCGCGCTTGAAGTACGGCCGGAGGTCGGCGTGCCGCCATCCCGCAGGCCAACGATCGTAGGCTGCCGGATGACCTGCCTGATAGGCGAGCGCATTGATGACGCTCGAACCGCCCACGACCTTGCCCCTGGGATAGGGAACGATGCGGCCGTCCAGGCCCGGCTGCGGGACCGTCGCATAGCGCCAATCGAGGGCGCTGCCGGACAGCGTCGGCCATAGCGGCGGGTCGGCGACCGCGGGCAGGTTCGCGCGACCGCCAGCCTCGATCACCAGGACGCGCCGCCCTGCCCTGCCCAGCCGATGAGCCAGCACGCAGCCCGCCGACCCCGCACCGACGATGACGGTGTCGTAGGACGGTCGCAATTGCTCGAACGAGGTGAGGACGCGAACGCCCGACGCGGCCCTGGCCGTAGCCGCTACGCTGGACACGGCCAAGCTGAGCGCGAGTGCCTGGCGGCGCTTGAGGCCTTCGCCCTGGCCACTGCTACACTCGAATCGAGCCATGAGCCCCGAGAAAGACCCCATGGTAGCTGGGGGCGGACTTGAACCGCCGACCCCGGCATTATGAGTGCCGTGCTCTAACCAGCTGAGCTACCCAGCCATGGGTGCGCGCTTTTATGCGGAGGGGCGGCGGAGTGTCAAGAAAGGCTCATTCCGGCTGGATGCCGGCCTGCGACACTATGCGGTCACTCTTGGCGACCTCATCGTGCACGAACTGGCGGAACTGCTCGGCGGTCGTTCCGGCCGGCACGGCTCCCTGATCGCGCAACCCGGCCTGCACCTCACTGGCGCCCAGCGCGGCGACCATGCCGTCACGCAGCCGATCGACGACCTCTTTCGGGGTGCCCTTGGGCGCGGCGACACCGACCCAGGTGTTGAACTCGTAGCCGGAGAAGCCCAGCTCCGTCATCGTCGGCACGTCGGGCAGTGCCTCCGACCTTGCCGATGACGTCACCGCAAGCGCGCGCAGCTTGCCCGACCGGACCAGCGGCACCGCCGGCGGCACGCTGCTCACGGCCATGTCGACATGCCCGCCCACCGCGTCCTGGACCAGCGGACCCGAGCCCTTGTACGGAATGTGCAGAAACCTTGCCTGGGCCATGCTCGACAGGAGCTCGGCGGCCAGATGCTGCGGGCTGCCGCTGCCGATCGAGCTGACCGAATCGGGCTTGGCGCGCGCAGCCTCGATCAGTTCCTTCAGCGACTGGCTCGTGGTCGCCGGCGCAACGAACACCAGCGGAAAGCGAAATCGCTGCGCGGGCGACGTTCGCCGCCCCGATTATTCCCGTTGCTCCCGGCTTGTTCTCGATGACCACCGACTGGCCCAGGAACTCCGACAATTTCTGCGCCATGGCGCGTCCGGTGATGTCCGCTCCTCCGCCCGGCGGATAGGGAATGACCAGCTTGACCGGCTTGGCGG
>JAEZHS010000293.1 GCA_023436825.1 Pseudomonadota bacterium
CGGCTTCCTTGCCGTCGACGGCAAGGAAGATCGCCGTGGCACCCTCCTGGCGCAGGCGCTCGGCCTCGCCCTCGAGCGCGGTCGTGGCGACGCCGAGTTCGCCGAGGAAACGCGCATTGCCGAGCGCAAGACGATGGCCATCGACAGTACCCACGACGCCCTTGCCGGTGGGCGAGTCGAAATCGGCGACATCGGATAGCGCGAGCTTGCGCACGTGCCGGGAGGCCTCAGGCCCTGGCGCGAGCTCAATGACAGTGTGGCGCCTGGCGGCGGCCGGTCGCCATGACGGTGTTGCCCAAAATCGCGCTGACGGCAGCCACAAGGCGGCCGGAAAGCTCACGCTGAAGCACGGTCCGATCAAGAAGCTCGACATGGACGGCATGACCATGGTGTTCCGCGTCGCCGATTCCGCAATGCTCGACAGGGTGAAGGCGGGCGACAGGATCGAGTTCGAGGCCGACCGCGTGAACGGCGCGATCACCGAGACGAAGTTCGGCAAGGGCCATTGACGTCTGCAACGACTGGTGATCGATGAAGCCCACGGTTCCGGCGGCATGCGGTGTTCTGCTGATCGCCGCCGCCTTCCTTGCCGGCCCCGGCCATGCCGAGGACCGCGAACTTCAGGCTATCCTGGAGAAGCTGAGGTGCGTCCCGTCGAAGGTGACTCCGATCAGCCTGGCGCCGACCGTGACGGCCTACGACGTGCTGTGCAAGGGAAGCGACAAGATGGTCCATCTCGTTTGCCGCGAGTCGGAGTGCAGGTTGCAGCCAAAACCCAGTGAGGACGAGGAGCGTTAGAGCACGATCCACTCAAGGGCGCGGGTTTTTCGGCCGTCAGGTGCCTGGTCTACTCGGCTGCCTTCGGCAACGCGCTGTTGGCGATGCGGAATCGCTGGCGGTAGTCGTGCGGCGTCACGCCCAGCCGGCGGACGAAGGCGCGGCGCAGCTTGTCGAGCGTCTCGAAGCCGCAGCGCGCCGCAACGATCTGCACCGACAGCTGTGCTTCCTCGAACATGGCGCGTGCCGCATCGACGCGGATGCGCTCGATGAACTCGCGCGGCGCCTCGCCGGTCTCCTCGGTGAAGGCGCGCCGGAAGTTGCGCTCGCTCATGCCGGCGTGGGCTGCCAGCGCCCGCACGCTCAAGTCGGCGGTGAGGTTCTCCAGCGCCCACTCCTGGGCAAGCCGCACCGACGGGCTGGCGGAGAACTGCGCCAGCAGATGGTTGCTGACCTGCGCCTGGCCCGCCGGCCGCTTGAGATAGGCGACGAGCGCGCGGGCAACCCTGAGCGCGAGCGTGCGGCCGTGATCCTCCTCGATCATGGCGAGCGCCAGGTCGATGCCCGTGGTGACGCCGGCCGAGGTATAGACATTGCCGTCGCGCACGAAGATGCGGTCGACTTCGACGGTGACCTGCGGATAGCGCCGGCGCAGCTCGTCGACCAGTACCCAGTGGGTCGTCGCGCACTTGCCGTCGAGCAGGCCGGCGGCGGCGAGGACGAAGGCGCCGGTGCAGATCGAGCCGCAGCGGCGCGCGCGCGGTCCATTGGCCCTGAGCCAGCGGATCAGGCGCGGGTCGCGCCTCGCCTCGGCCTGGCCGAATCCGCCCGACACGAGCAGCGTGTCGATCGGCCGCTCGATGTCTTCGAAGGCGATGCTCGGCATGATGCGCATTCCGAGCGACGTCTCGACCGGCGTGATATCGGTGGCGGCGACGGTCACATCATAGAGGGCTCGCCGGGCGATGTAGTTGGCCGAAGCGAACGCTTCCAACGGTCCGACGACGTCCATCGCCATCACACCGGGATAGACGAGCATGACGACCGAGCGCGGTTCGTCGGAAGTGACCAGGGAAAGTGGCATTGCTCGACGGGTTCACTACCACACTCTGGCAGTCGCTGCGCGACTACAAATTTCATCGGGACGGAGAATTCATGTCCCGGATGACGTCGGCATTCTGGTGATCGTGCCGCTCGGACTCGCAACCAGTGATCCGTCTGTCAGCTCGACGGGCTTGATTTCATGTAGAGTTGCAAATCAAACCGGGTTTCGGCATGCAAAGTCCACGCGTTGTGCGCGAGTGCATGAAATTGTGCGCGTCTGCATGGGAGCGCGACAGATCAGGGTGAGTGGTCGTGTCGGGGTTGGAATGGTTGCTCTACGAGCCTGCGGGGGAAACGGCCGTCGCTGCAGGTTCGCGCTTTGAAGTCGACGATGAACGCTGGCGCGGCAACGTCGAGCGCATAGTGATCTCGCCCAGCCTGCACGTTGTGCTGAACCACGTGCAGCCTCACCACGATTTCGGCGTCGAGCCGGTCGACCGGCTTTTCGGCGAGCATGTCGTCGGTCAGGTCATGCTCGCCGGCCGTGTCGACCTCGATTTCCGTGACGGCACGCAGGTTGTCGCGGCGGGCAGTCACGCTTTGCTCTACCGCTCGTCCGGCGGATTGCCGACCTATCGCTTCTCGAAGAGCGTGCCGTTCCGCTCGCTGGCTTACCAGATCGACCTCGATAGCATCGCCCACTTGTTCGGTGACGACCTGCCGGCCGTGCTTGGCCGGCTGACGGAGCCATTGGTGGCCAATACCCGGCATGTGTCGACGCGCGCCAGCCGGCACATGTCGGCGATTGCCGAGAGTCTGTTCGAGTCGGATCTCAACGGACCGCTGCGCCGCCTGATGATGGAGGGGGCGGCGCTGCAGTTGCTGGCGCTGCAGGCCGCGGCGGCATCGCGCCACCCATTGCCACAGGCCGGCTCAGGCCTGTCGGCGCGCGAGCGCGAGGCGGTGTGTGAAGCTCGCACGCGCCTGCTCGCCGACATGCGCAGCCCGCCGACACTGGGCGAACTCGCCGACGCGGTGAGTCTCTCCGAACGCCGCCTGAGCGCCGCCTTCCGTTTGGAGTTCGGCATCGGTCCTTTCGAGATGCTGCGCGACCATCGGCTGGAGCATGCGCGGCAGGCGATGGAGCAGGGTGTCGTGAACCTGAAGGAGGTCTCTTTCAGGGTCGGCTACAACCATGTCAGCAACTTCGTGCACGCCTTCCGCGCGCGCTACGGCGCGTCGCCGCGGCAGTTCTTCGAAAACGAGGAGTGAGCGGCTCGCGCCTGGGTCAAGCTTCGAGCGGGACACGGGGTTCTGAGGGAGGAAGTGATGAAGAAGCAGATGTCAGCCTTGGCGATCGCCCTGATGGCCATCGCGCCGGCGGCGCGGACGCAGACCCACCAGCCTTATGCCGGCCTGCAGGCGCGTCCAGTGAAGGCGTTGTCGGACCAGCAGATCGCCGACCTCAAGGCCGGCCGCGGCATGGGCCTCGCTCTGGCGGCCGAACTGAACGGCTATCCCGGTCCCGTGCACGTGCTGGAGCTGGCGACAGCGTTGGGGTTGAGCGATGAGCAACGCACCAAGGTGGCCGAGTTGTTTGCCGCCATGAAGCGGGAAACCGTGCCGCTCGGCGAACGGCTGATCGCCGCGGAGACCGTGCTCGACCGACAGTTCGCCGACCGGACGATCACCGCCTCGAGCCTGGGCGATGCCACGCGCAACATCGCAGCGCTGCAAGGCGAGCTGAGGCTGGCGCACCTGAAGTACCATCTGGAGACGCTCTCACTGCTGACACCCGAGCAGGTCGTGCGCTATGCGACCCTGCGGGGTTACGGCAATGCCCATACGCCGGGCCGGCATGGCCGCTGATCGCTACCAGCCGATGGCTCAGAAGCTCACGAAAAAGCCGGAGTTGGCTGGTCAAGCCTTCTTGCTGTGCTGGCGTGACCAAGTCAGGAACCGGACCTGCCAAGAGATCATTTGCCGACCGTTACGCCCGGTACCTCGAACCGACTTCAGCAGCTTGGGTGCGATGATGAGGAGAAGGATGGTCCGGACATCTTCCACGAATTGCATCCGCGACGAGCCGACCATCCCACATGAAGCCGCTGTTCGAGGGCAGATGGGAATGAGAAGTCTTGTGACGAACGCCGGGCGTTCTTATTTTCATTTTCCGAGTGCGCAGTCGTCCTGTGCGCTCGGGCCAACCGGGCTGACGTTGTGACACGCCTCCTGCTGACTGAGATTCGCCGTCGTTTCGTGATCGAAGCCTGTCCGCTCGACGGCGAGACGGAAGCTGCCTTGAAGGCCGATCCGCGCCCCGGCGCAAAAGCAATCCTGGATGCCATAACGCGGAGGCGCAGCGACAATCGCTCCGAGGGCCAACGGCTGCGCAAGCTCCTTCGCTACGAAAGCGCACTTTGGGCCGCCGGTATTGTCCATGTCGCCGGCGTCGATGAAGCCGGCATGAGCCCGCTGGCGGGCCCGGTGGCGGCTGCGGCTGTTGTCTTCGCCCCGGGTTCCCGCATCGTCGGCATCGACGATTCGAAAAAGCTCGATCCAGCGACCCGAGACAGGCTCTCCGCCGAAATCAAGGAGAGGGCCGTCGCGTGGTCCGTGGCCTTTGCCGAGGTCGAGGAAATCGACAGCATCAATATCTATCGGGCCGGACTGCTGGCCATGCGTCGTGCGGTGGAAGGACTGTCCCAGGCACCCCAACATATCCTTGTCGATGCGCGCCGCCTCGGAGAACTGCAGATCCCCCAGGAAGCCATCGTAAAGGGCGATTGCAAGAGCTTGACCATTGCCGCCGCCTCGATCCTCGCCAAAACCGCGCGAGACCGGCTCATGCACAGACTGGATGGCGAGTTTCCGGGCTACGGCTTCGCACAGCACAAGGGCTATCCCGTGCGCGAGCATCTGGCTGCTCTCGCTCGGCTCGGCGCCTCGCCCGTCCATCGTCGCTCCTTCGCTCCGGTCCGAATGGTGCTCGGCCTGCCGCCGCTGTCGCCATGGCCGGACCTGGACATGCCTGTGGAGGGCAGCGACGCAGAACCGAACCAGGACCGCAACTGAGCCGATGGCACGAATCTCAAAACTCCCGAAGCGATTGCAGCCCATGCTGGCCACCTTGACCGATGGCCCGTTCGATGACCCGGAGTGGGTGTTCGAGACCAAGTGGGATGGCAATCGCGTCGTGGCCGTGATCGAGGACAGTCGCGTCATCCTTTATTCGCGCAATGGGAAGATCGTCAGCGACAACTACATGCCGATCGCCAGGGCCCTTGAGAAGGTGAGGCACGACGCGGTGATCGATGGCGAACTCGTTGCGCTCGATCCAAAGGGCGTTTCTCGCTTCCAGTTGCTGCAGAATGCTCTGCGTACCAGCACCAATCTTCACTATTGCATGTTCGATCTCATGGCGCTCGATGGCGAGGACCTGCGTCACCTCCCCTTGATCGAACGCAAAGCACGGCTGAAGCCAATCGTGCCCAGGGATCGCCTGCTGAGTTTCAGCAGCCATCGGCGGACGCATGGCACGCGGTATTTCAAGGAGGCCGAGAGCGAAGGCCTCGAAGGCATCATGGCCAAGCGTGCTCAGAGTGTGTATCTCTCGGGCGCTCGCAGCACAGACTGGCTCAAGATCAAGACCGTCAAGGGCCAGGAGGTCGTGATCGTCGGATTCACAGCGCCTCGCCGGTCTCGCTCCCATTTCGGCTCGCTCGTCATGGCCGTGCGCGACGGCGCCACATGGCGCTATGTCGGACACGTGGGGACGGGGTTCTCGCACTCGGCACTTGCCGAAATCCATGCAAGACTTTCACCGCTACGCACCGACAGCTCGCCGTTCACCAGACCGGTAAAGGACGAGGCGACCACCACCTGGGTAAGACCCCGAATCGTCGCCGAAGTGAAGTTCACCGAGTGGACGGATGCCGGGGAGATGCGCCATCCCGCGTTCGTCGGCCTGCGCGATGACAAGACGCCAGAAGAGGTCGTGCTGGAGAGGCCCAAGCGTCAACCGGCTTAGAGCCCCTGATCAAGGCACCCGCTATGGCTGCGGCAAGCGCAGCCGCGGCCGTACCAGGTTGGCGAGGCGCCCGGTGCCGAGGAATCCGTGCAAGGCAGGCCTTTTGTCGGGCCAGCCGGTCGGGCGTTGCGTGAGATGCTGGAGGAGGCTGGAATTGATGCCGAACAGGTTCGTTTGGCAAACGCCATTCCGTTTCGGCCGATCGCGTCCTCCAAGGGCGGCCGCGCACTCGTAGCGCAACGATCGAGGAAGTCGATCGCCATGGGCAGCAGTGCTGACATATCCGGCGTTCCAGGCCAGGCGTGATCATTGCCCTCGGGAGCGCAGCGGCTCGCCTGGGCCGAATCAGCGGTCATCCACGTCCAAACGGCGCTTGAAACCCGCGAAGAGGCCATCCCTCGACGAAGGGTGTGAACCTCGTCTTGGCGACGAACGCAGCCTTCCTGCGCCCGACCGTCGATGCCAGCGGCCGGTCGATCGGGTTCGTAGCCGCTCGCCAGCGAAACGCCTGCGCCGTTCCGCCGTTCCGCCGTCAGCGCCCGGCAGCTGGGCCCCTCTCGCATCCAACAAAACCACGAAGCGTTGATGGCACAGCTACGGTTCTCTCCAGCAGTTTCAAAGTCTCGCCAAGAAGAGGAGATGCCCATGAGCGAAGCAGCCAAAGCCCCTGAGAAAGCCGACGAAAATGCCAATGGCGGTTCCCCGGCGCGGCGACCGTTCGAGAGCCTGCGCCGCGAGGTCGACCGGATCTTCGACGAGTTCGGCAGCGAATTCTGGCGCTCACCCTTCCGCCGCTCGGGAGATTCCATATTCCGCCGTGAACTGACGGCCGGTAATGCGCCCGCCGTCGACATCGTCGAGAAAGAAAATGCCTTCGAGGTGACGGCGGACGTGCCGGGCTTCGATGACAAGAGCATCGAGGTCCAGGTCGTGAACGGCTCGCTTTGGATCAAAGGTGAGCGCAAGTCCGAACGAGAGGAGAAGCAGAAGGGCTACTATCTGAGCGAGCGCGAGTTTGGATCGTTCCAGCGCTGCTTCCGGCTGCCCGACGGCATCGACACCGACAAGATAGAGGCCAACCTGAAGAAGGGCGTCTTGATCGTGACCTTGCCGAAGACCGCAGATGCACAGAAGGCGGCGAAGAAGATCGAAATCAAGGAAGCCTGACCTAGAGAACTCCGGCCTTGGACTGTTTCGCCCAAGGCCGGTTCTTTGCCTTTCGTACGGCCCGCCTTTCGGCTGGCGTTCGGCGCCGGTCCGAGTCCACGCGCGCTACGGTGCGCCGCCGCGGCAGTTCGTCGGAAACGAGGATTGAGCGGCGCGCAATATGTCGGCGTCTTCCCGGTCGCTGCGGGGTGGCTGGAAGCGGCCAAGGTCGCCTTCACCGCCCTTCAGCCGAGCCGACGCCACGAGCAGGGCCTCCATGGCAGCAAGTCCGGCAAGGTTGAGTACGGCTTGCGCCAGCCAGCGCTTCATCGCATTGCGCGCAGCGGCGTCACGTAGTAGCCGACGCCGCCCCATTGGCGGAAGGCGATGGCCAGCCGCGCCATCAGCTCCCCGGCGTCACGTCGTCCCGCAACTCGATCATCACCGCCATCAAGCCGTCGCGCATCGCGGGCGCCACTCTCTCGCGTTCGGGATGGCCGGCCACCAGCTCGGCCCATTTCAGTCGATAAAGAGCGGGCGCCAGCACGCCCGCCGGGCTCGGGTTGGTCGAAGCGCGCTCCCCCTGGTGCTGGCGGATGTACATCATGCCGACCGGCCGGCCGGCGGTCCGATACCCCGCCAGCAGGGCGCGGCCGAAGAAGTCGACGTCCTCGTTGATGAACAGCTTCTCGTCCCAGGGCACGGCGGCAGAGCGCTTTAGGCCACAGGATGGTCGAAAGCGTGAGGGAACCGCGGCGATGCGGCTGGATGAACTCTTCCAGCGTCGCCATTGCCGATCGATCGGCCGGCGCACAGACGACGGGCGACAATCGCACGTCGCCGTCCACGATCATGAAGCTGCGCACCCGCCCGGAGACCAGCGTGTCAGCCGCCGCGGTATGCTGCGCCAGCATCAGGGCGGCAAGATGCCCAGGGTGCATCAGGTCATCGTCGTCCCAGAAGAACAACCAGTCGCCACGGGCGGCGGCGACACCGGCGTTGCGGGCGCCGGACGGCCCAAGCGGCGCAGCATGGCGGATGACGCGGACGTCGGGGAAGTCGCGGGCGAGCATCGCCCGGGTGCAATCGTCCGACGCCTCGTCGACGACAATGACCTCGCGGTGGCGCCACGTCTGCTTGCACGCCGAACGCAACGCCTGGCGAAGCAGCGGGACCCTGTTGCGGGTCGGGATGACGATGGAGACGAGGTCGGCCAAGCGCTGCCAGAATCGACTCTCGCCGGCTCATGCGCAAGGCGGTTGCCAGTGAAGCTGTCGAGGCGAAAACATTGCTGGCACTCGCACTCGGCTGCACATTGCTGACTATAGTGCTTGACGATTTCGAACTTTAGTTATATTGTCGGTTTGTTGCGTTTCTTTCCGCGTTATCGCTCTTTGCATCGTTGATCTGCATCCAAACGGCGCGGCCGATACCGCCCGGCCCGTCTGGCTGCCTGCATCCGGACGGGCCGGGTTCCGGCTCCTTGATGTGATGATTCCCGTTGCGAAACTTGCGAAACTATCCGAATTGCAACCAGTAGGGGGTGAGATCTCGAAAGGCCACAAGATGGTCGGATGGAAACGCCGGAAACCTCTCGCACCGCTGACAGCAGCGCATGCCTCACTCGGCGCTACTGCGGCTCTATCTTCGCGATCTTCACATACTCCGCCCATTTGGCGCGCTCGTCACGGTCCTGCTCGGCGCACTGCTCGAGCGTGAGAGGCCGGGAATTGAGGGCGAACTCGTCGGTCAGCCGCTTGTGGATGTCGGGGGCGCTGATGGCCTGGTTGATCAGCGCGTTCAGCTTCTCCTGAACGGGTCGCGGCGTGGCCTTCGGCACCGCGACAGCGAGGAAGCCCGTCGTCGTGAGGCCGGGAAAGCTTTCGCTGAGCGTCGGCAGGTCGGGATAGAGCGGGCTTCGCTGCGGCAGGGTGATGGCAAGCGCCCGCGCCTTGTCGGCCACCACCTGGCCGCGGCCGGCGGTGAGGTCGACGAACATGAACTGGATGGCGCCGGCATAGAGATCGGTCCAGGCATTGCCGATCGCCTTGTAGGCCACGCCTTGCCACTGCACGCCGGCCTTGGTGCCCAGGACTTCCGCCGGCACCTGCGAGCTTGCGTTGAAGTATCCGAAGTTCAGCTTGCCGGGGTTGACCTTGGCATAGGCGAGAAGATCGTCCAGCGTCTTGTAGGGACTGTCGGCCGGCACGACGAGGAAGGCACCGCTCGAACCGATGACGCCCACCACCTGAAAATCCTTCTCCGGGTCGTAGCCCGGGCTCTTGTACATGTGGATGTTGGCGGCATTGGTCGACGTGGTGGCGAGCATCAGGGTGTAGCCGTCGGCGGGTGCCGATTTCACCGCCAGCGCGCCGACGATGCCGTTGGCGCCCGGCTTGTTCTCGACCACGAAGGGCTGGCCGGTCTTGTCCTCGATGTACTTGCCGATCAGTCGCGAGGTGATGTCGCCGGAACCGCCGGGCGCGAAGGGCACGATGATGCGGATGGTCTTGGTCGGATAGTCGGCCGGGGCGTTGGCCAGTGCACTGGTTTTGGCTATGGCCGGAAAGGCGGCGAGGGCGACGAGGGTGCGGCGAGACAGCGGCATGCGAAACGAAGACATGCCCTGCAGTCTAAAGGAAACGCTGCGCGTGGACAGCGCAGCGCCTGCAGCCCTACCCTGCAGTCATGTCACAGTCCGGCCGTCCGCCCCTCGAGGGCATTCGCGTCATCGATTTTTCCCGCGTCATCGCAGGGCCCATGTGCACCCAGATCCTGTCGGACATGGGCGCCGAGGTGATCAAGATCGAGAACCCCGACGGCGGTGACGACACGCGCAAGGGCGCGGGGCCGCGGGTCGGCGGCGAGAGCCACTTCTTCATGGCCTACAATCGCGGCAAGAAGAGCGTCGCGCTCGACTTCACCAAGCCCGAGGGGCAGGCGGTCGTGGCGAAGCTGCTCGAGACGGCCGACGTGCTGGTCCAGAATTTCCGTCCGGGCGTGCTGAAGAAGTACGGCTTCGACTACCAGAGCATTCACGAGAAGCATCCACGGCTGATCTATCTGTCGATCTCGGCCTATGGACAGACCGGTCCGCTGTCGGACCGGCCGGGTTACGATCCCGTGCTGCAGGCCGAGTCGGGAATGATGAGCGTCAACGGCGAGGCCAACGGCGAGGGGCTGCGGCACGCCATCGCCATCGTCGACACCATGACGGCAATCCATTCGGTGGCGGCGATCAATGCGGCGCTGTTCGCGCGCACCACCACGGGCAAGGGCCAGCATGTCGATCTGGCGCTTTACGACACCGCGCTCGCTTCGCTCGGCAACATGGGCTCGTACTACCTGATCGGCGGCGAGCAGCCGCGGCGCGCCGGCAACGGGCACTTCGCGTCGGCGCCCAACAGCTCGTTCGAGACCAAGAACGGCAAGATCTACATGGCCGTCGCCAACCAGAAGCTGTTCACCGACACCTGCAAGGCGCTCGGCCATCCCGAATGGGCGACCGATCCGCGCTTCGCCCAGCTCGCCGACCGCGTGGCCAACAAGCCCGAGCTCACGCGCATGATGGAAGAGGTGCTGAAGACCGACACCAAGGA
>JAEZHS010000312.1 GCA_023436825.1 Pseudomonadota bacterium
GTCTCGCGCCGTGCCCGGCCGGTCTGGCAGCCCGGCAACCTGGTCGAGGTCGCGTGGCGCGCCCGGCTCTCGGAGCAGCTCGGCAACTACACGGGCGAACTGCGCGACGCCCATGCCGCGCGGGCGCTCGACACGCGCGAGGAGCTGGCGGGCCTGTCCGCGGCCTGCGCCGTCGTCGATGCCGCGCTGCCCGAGCGCGAACCGCATCCCGCGATGTTCGACGGCTTCAATGCCTTCCTCGGCATGCTCGGCCATCCCGGGTGGCAGGTGATCTATGTCCGGCTGGAGCTCGGCCTGCTGCAGGAGCTGGGATTCGGGCTCGACCTGGAAAAATGCGCCGTGACCGGCGATACCGAGGGGCTGGCCTTCGTCTCGCCGCGCACCGGCCGTGCTGTCTCGGAAGCGGCGGCCGGCCCCTACAAGGAGAAGCTGCTGGCGCTGCCGTCGTTTTTATCCACCGGCGGCGTGCCGTCTGCAGACGAACTGCTGCAGGGCCTCGACCTGGCCGGTCATTTCCTCGAGCGGCATGTCTTCTGGCCACAGAACAAGCCCTTGCCTGCCGCGCGGTCGAGATTTATGGAGTCGCTCCAACGCTAGAATAATCTCGGTAGCGGCTCAGAATCGCGACCGTTTCCCCTCGTCACCGGGTCCATGGCAAAGCGCACAAACGTCGTCCAACTGGCAGAGGTCAAGCCGGTGCAATTCGGGCAGGCGCTCCAGGAGCGTTACCTGTCCTACGCCCTGTCCACCATCATGGCGCGGTCGCTGCCGGATGTGCGCGACGGGCTGAAGCCCGTGCATCGCCGCCTGCTCTATGCGATGCGGCAGCTCCGCCTCGACCCGAACAGCGCCTTCAAGAAGAGCGCGCGCGTGGTCGGCGACGTGATCGGCCAGTATCACCCGCACGGCGACCAGTCGATCTACGACGCCCTGGTGCGCCTCGCCCAGGAGTTCGCCGCGCGCTATCCGCTGATCGAAGGGCAGGGCAACTTCGGCAACATCGACGGCGATAACCCGGCCGCCATGCGCTACACCGAGGCGCGCCTTACCGCGGTCGCCGAGGCGTTGCTGGCCGGCATCGACGAGAACGCCGTCGACTTCCGCCCCAACTACGACGGCTCGACTGAAGAGCCGATCGTGCTGCCCGGCGGCTTTCCCAACCTTCTGGCCAATGGCGCCGCCGGCATCGCCGTCGGCATGGCGACCTCTATCCCGCCGCACAATGCCGGCGAGCTCTGCGACGCCCTGCTGCACTTGATCAAGACGCCCAACGCGCGCGTCGAGACGCTGGTCGACCTGGTGAAGGGCCCCGATTTCCCGACCGGCGGCATCCTGGTCGAGCCGCGCGAATCGATCGTCGAGGCCTACAAGACCGGTCGAGGCGCCTTCCGCCTGCGCGCCAAGTGGCAAAAGGAAGAGCTGCCGCGCGGTCAGTACCGCATCATCGTCACTGAGATCCCCTATCAGGTGCAGAAGGGCAAGCTGATCGAGCGCATCGCCGAGATCATCAACGCCAAGAAGCTGCCCATCCTCGAGGACGTGCACGACGAATCGGCCGACGACGTGCGCATCGTGCTCGAGCCGCGCACCGGCCAGGTGCCGGCCGAGCTCCTGATGGAGCAGCTCTTCAAGCTCACCGACCTGGAAATCCGCTTCCCGCTGAACCTCAACGTCCTCGACAAGGACAACACGCCGCGCGTGATGAACCTGCGCGAGGCGCTGCAGGCCTGGCTCGACCATCGTCGCGAGGTGCTCGTTCGGCGTTCCACGTTCCGGCTCGCGGAGATCGAGCGGCGCCTGGAGATCCTCGACGGCTACCTGATCGCCTATCTCAACCTCGACAAGCTGATCAAGATCATCCGCGAGGAGGACGAGCCGAAGCCCAAGATGATCAAGGCTTTCGACCTCACCGACCTGCAGGCCGAGGCCATCCTCAATATGCGGCTGCGCGCGCTGCGCCGGCTGGAAGAGTTCGAGATCAAGGGCGAGCACAAGAAGCTCACCGCCGAGCGCAAGGACCTCAAGGCGCTGCTCAAGGACGAGACGCTGCAGTGGGGCAAGATCGCCGACGAGGTGCAGGAGACCAAGAAGAAGTTCGGCGGCAAGACCGAGCTCGGTCGTCGCCGCACTGAGCTCGCCGACGCGCCCGCCGAGGTCGAGCATGCGATCGAGGACTTCGTCGAGCGCGAGCCGGTCACGGTGCTGCTCTCGGAGAAGGGCTGGATCCGCGCCGCCAAGGGCCACCTCGACGACAAGGCCGCGGCCGAGCTCAAGTACAAGGAAGGCGACAGCCCGCGCTTTGCGGTCCACGCGCAGTCGACCGACAGGATCTTGGTGTTCGGCACCAACGGCCGCTTCTACACGCTGGGCTGCGACAAGCTGCCGAGCGCGCGCGGCCATGGCGAGCCGATCCGGCTGATGATCGAGCTCGGCAACGAGCAGGACATCGTCGACCTCGCCGTGCTGAAGGGCGGACGCAAGTTCCTGGTGGCGTCGGATGCCGGCCGGGGCTTCATCGTGCCCGAGGACGACGTCGTGGCGCAGACCAAGAACGGCAAGCAGGTGCTGAACCTTGCCGACAAGGAGAAGGCGCAGGCCTTTGCCGTGGTGCCGGAGGGGGCGGATTCGATCGCCGCGCTGAGCGAAGGCCGGAAGCTCCTGATCTTCCCGATGGAGCAGGTACCGGAGATGGGCCGCGGCCGCGGCGTGACGTTGCAGAAGTCCAAGGCCGACCAGCTGTCGGATGCGCAAGCCTTCCGGCTCGCCGACGGGTTGCCATGGGCCAACCGCGTCATCCCGGCCGGCGAGTTGAAGTTCTGGCGCGGCGAGCGCGCCCAGGCGGGCCGCCTGCCCGAAAAGGGATGGCCGCGCGCCAAGCGCTTCAAGGATTGAGCGAATGGACCTGACGCTGCTCTGGAAAACGGTGCTGATCGGCGTCGTCGAAGGCCTGACCGAGTTCCTGCCGGTATCCTCGACGGGACACATCATCCTGGCCGAGGAGGTGCTGGGCTTCCAGGGACCGCCGGGCAAGGTGTTCGAGATCGTGATCCAGCTCGGCGCGATCCTCGCGGTCTGCGTCCTCTATCGGGAGAAGATCTGGACGACGGCGCAGGGCGCCTTGAAGCGCGAGCCAGTGTCGTTGCGCTTTGCCGCCGCGGTCGTGGTCGCCTTCCTGCCGGCGGCGGTCATTGGCGTTGTCGCGCACAAATACATCAAGTCGGTGCTGTTCAATCCCACGGTGGTGGCGGTGGCGCTTATCGTGGGCGGCATCGCCATTCTGGTGATCGAGCGCTATGCGCAGAGACCGCGCATGAAGTCGCTCGACGAGGTCGATCTGAAGACGGCGTTGTACATCGGCCTCTGCCAGTGCCTCGCCATGATCCCCGGCGTGAGCCGCGCCGGTGCCACCATCATGGGGGCGCGGGTTTTTCGCGTGGATCGTGCGACGGCGGCGGAGTTCTCGTTCTTCCTCGCCATGCCCACGATGATCGGTGCCACCGTCTACGACCTCTACAAGAACTGGTCTTCGCTCGACTGGCACGGCAGTGGCATCATCGCGATCGGCTTCGTCACCGCCTTTCTCAGTGCATTGCTCGTGGTGAGACCGTTCGTTCGCTTCATCAGCCGCCACGGTTTCGGCGTCTTCGCCTGGTACCGTATTGCGTTGGGCGCATTGGCGCTTGCGCTGATCGTCGTGCATTGAACCTTCAGTCGGTGCGAAGCGCGTGCCATAAGCCGGCGCAACTCAATATCGCTTCCGGAGTTTCTGGTTCATCATGCAACGTCGTAAGTTTCTGCGTACCACCGGCGTCGGCGCTGCCGCTGTCGCGGCCACCGGCACGCTCGCCGCGCCGGCCATCGCTCAATCCGCGCCCGAGCTGAAATGGCGCCTGGCGTCGAGCTTCCCCAAGTCGCTCGACACGATTTACGGCGCCGCCGAGATTTTCACCAAGTACGTCGCCGAGGTTTCGGACAACAAGTTCCAGATCCGCCTGTTCGCCGCCGGCGAGGTCGTGCCCGGCCTGCAGGTCGCCGATGCCGTGCAGAACGGTACCGTCGAGATGGGCCACACCGCGTCCTACTATTACGTCGGCAAGGATCCATGCTTCGCGTTCGACTGCGCCATCCCGTTCGGGCTGAACGCGCGCCAGCAGGATGCCTGGATGAACTGGGGCGGCGGCCGCGAGGCGATGGCCGACTTCTTCAAGACCTACAACATCCATGCCATGCCCTGCGGCAACACCGGCGGCCAGATGGGCGGCTGGTTCCGCAAGGAGATCAAGACCCTCGATGACCTCAAGGGCCTGAAGATGCGCACCTCGGGCTTCGCGGGCGAAGTGCTGAGCAAGCTCGGCGTCGTGCCACAGCAGATCGCCGGCGGCGACATCTACCCGGCGCTGGAGAAGGGCACGATCGACGCCTGCGAATGGGTTGGCCCATACGACGACCAGAAGCTCGGCCTGAACAAGGTGGCGCCGTATTACTACTATCCCGGCTGGTGGGAAGCGGGTCCGCAGCTCTCGGCCTATGTGAACCTGGCCAAGTGGAACGAACTTCCCAGGGGCTACCAGGCGCTGCTGGAGGCCGCAGCCGCCAAGGCGCACACCTCGATGCTGTCGAAGTACGATACGCAGAATCCCAAGGCGCTGCGTGAGCTCGTGGCGGGCGGCACCAAGCTCATGCCCTTCACCACCCAGGTGCTCGAGGCCTGCTACGCAAAGACCAACGAGGTCTACGACGAGACCATGGCCAAGAACCCGCGCTTCAAGAAGATATACGAATCGTGGAAGCCGTTCCGCGCCGAGGAGGTCCTGTGGTTCCGCGTCGTCGAGAATACGCTCGACAACTTCATGGCGCGCCTATCGGCTGGCAACAAGCTCTGACACATACCGCGCAGAAACGCGGAGAACCCCGCTTTGGCGGGGTTTTTCTTTGCCTTTGGTCGCCTTTCCAAGCGCGGGGTGCTGTGTCATAAACCCGCGCCGCCGGAGGGGCGGTTCGCGTTGCAGAACGCGATCAAAAGAAAAAATTCCGAGGAGTTCTACCCAAATGCAACGTCGTAAGTTCTTGCGCACCGCCGGTATGGGCGGTGGCGCGGCCGCTGTCGCGAGCACGCTCGCAGCGCCCGCAGTCGCTCAGTCCATGCCCGAAGTGAAGTGGCGCCTTGCCTCGAGCTTCCCCAAGTCGCTCGACACCATCTACGGCGCGGGCGAATTCTTCGCCAAGCGCGTCGCCGCTCTCACCGATAACAAGTTCCAGATCCGTGTCTTCGCCGCCGGCGAGATCGTCCCCGGCCTGCAAGTCGTCGACGCTGTGCAGAACGAGACCGTCGAGTGCGGCCACACCGCGGCCTATTACTATGTCGGCAAGGACCCGACGTTCGCCTTCGACACGGCGCTGCCGTTCGGGCTGAACACCCGCCAGCAGAATGCCTGGGTGTATTTCGGCGGCGGCCTCGAGCTCATGCGCGAGTTCTACAAGGACTACAAGATGATCTCCTTCCTGATGAGCCACACCGGCGCCCAGATGGGCGGCTGGTGGCGCAAGGAGATCAAGAGCCCCGAGGACATGAAGGGCGTGAAGATGCGCATCGGCGGCTTCGCCGGTCAGGTCATGGCCAAGCTCGGCGTGGTCCCGCAGCAGCTGGCCGGCGGCGACATCTACCCGGCGCTGGAGAAGGGCACGATCGACGCCGCCGAATGGGTCGGCCCGTACGACGACCAGAAGCTCGGCTTCAACAAGGTCGCGCCGTACTACTACTATCCCGGCTGGTGGGAGGGCGGTGCCGCGCTCTCGCTCTATTGCGGCGAGAAGGCCTATGAGGCGCTGCCGGCCATGTACAAGGAGGCGATTGCGGCTGCCTCCGGCGACACGGTGAGCTGGTCGGTCGCCAAGTACGACGCCCAGAATCCCAAGGCGCTGCGTGAACTGGTGGCGGCCGGCGCCAAATTCCTGCCGTTCCCGCAGTCGGTCATGGAGGCCTGCTTCAACGCCTCCAACGAGCTCTATGCCGAGACCATCGCCAAGAACCCCAGGTTCAAGAAGGTCTACGAGTCCTGGAAGCCCTTCCGCAACGAGGAGGTCCTGTGGTTCCGGGTGGCCGAGAACACCTTCGATAATTTCATGGCGCGCCAGTCGGCGGCCAACAAGCTGTAGCAGTTCTGCCTCCCCTTCGCGGAGCCCGCCAAGGGGGGAGGAACGGCGTCCCAAAAGCCCCGCTTCGGCGGGGCTTTTTCTTTGCGCGGAACGTGCGGACATGGCAGGTTGGATTCCGCCGAGTGGAATCTCGGTAAACAAAAATACGTTTCTGGGAGTGAAATCATGCAACGTCGGAAATTCCTGCGCACCGCCGGTATCGGCGGTGGCGCCGCCGCTGTCGCGAGCACCGTTGCGGCGCCCGCCATCGCCCAATCGATGCCCGAGCTGAAGTGGCGTCTGGCCTCGAGCTTCCCCAAGTCGCTCGACACGCTGTACGGCGGCGGCGAGAACTTCGCCAAGTTCATCGGCGAGATGACGGACAACAAGTTCCAGGTCCGCATCTTCGCTTCGGGCGAGATCGTGCCCGGCCTGCAGGTGCTCGATGCCGTGCAGAACGGCACCGTCGAGATGGGCCACTCGGCCGGCACCTACTACATCGGCAAGGACCCGACGCTCGCCTTCGACACCACGCTGCCGTTCGGCATGAACGCGCGCCAGCAGGACGCGTGGATGAACTTCGGCGGCGGCAAGGAACTGCTGGCTGAGGTCTACAAGGACTACAACACCCTCTCAATCCCGTGCGGCAACACCGGCGCGCAGATGGGCGGCTGGTTCCGCAAGGAGATCAAGAGCCCCGAGGACATGAAGGGGCTGAAGTTCCGCATCGCCGGCATCGCCGGCATGGTCTGCGCCAAGCTGGGCTCGGTGCCGCAGCAGATCGCCGGCGGCGACATCTATCCGGCGCTGGAGAAAGGCACGATCGATGCGGCCGAGTGGGTCGGTCCGTACGACGACCAGAAGCTCGGCTTCAACAAGATCGCGCCCTACTACTACTATCCGGGCTGGTGGGAAGGCGGCCCGCAGACCTCGGCCTTCGTCAACCTCACGAAGTGGAACGAACTGCCGAAGTACTATCAGTCCGTCATCCAGGGCGCTGCTGCCCGGGCGCAGGCCATCATGCTCTCCAAGTACGACGCGGAAAATCCCAGGGCGCTGCGCGAGCTGATGGCGGCCGGCACCAAGTTGATGCCGTTCCCGCAGTCGGTGATGGAAGCCGCCTTCAATGCCTCCAACGAGCTCTATGCCGAGCTTTCGGCGAAGAACCCGAAGTTCAAGAAGGTCTACGAGAACTGGAAGCCGTTCCGCAACGAGGAGATCCTGTGGTTCCGCGTTGCCGAGTTCACCTTCGACAGCTTCATGGCGCGCCAGTCGGCTGCCAATAAGCTCGGATAGATCAGGCGGCAGACTTCGCCTTCACCGCCAGCCAGTCGGTGAAGTGAAAGGAGGCAGTAGCGTACCCAAGAAACGATCCAGGGAGGGATCACCATGCAACGTCGCAAGTTCCTGAAGACCACCGGTGTGGGGGCTGCTGCCGCCACGACGGTGGCGGCACCGGCCCTGGCGCAGGGCCTGCCGGAGTTGAAGTGGCGTCTGACGTCGAGTTTCCCCAAGTCGCTCGACACGCTGTTCGGCGGCGCCGAGCTGTTCTGCCGGCGCGTCGGCGAGCTCACCGACGGCAAGTTCAAGATCACGCCCTTCGCCTCGGGCGAAATCGTGCCGGGCTTCCAGGTGCTCGACGCCGTCCAGAACGGCACGGTCGAGATCGGCCAGACCGCGGCCTACTACTACATCGGCAAGGACATCACCTTCACCTTCGACACCGCCGTCCCGTTCGGCCTCAACAGCCGCCAGCACGTGGCGTGGTGGATGCAGGGCGGCGGTCGCGAGGCGATGAACGAGTTCTACAAGGACTACGGCGTCATCGGTCACATGATGGGCGGCACCGGCGCGCAGATGGGCGGCTGGTTCCGCAAGGAGATCAAGACGGTCGATGACCTGAAGGGCTTGAAGTTCCGCGTCGGCGGCTTCGCGGGCCAGATCCTGGGCAAGCTCGGTGTCGTGGCCCAGCAGATCCCCGGCGGCGAGATCTATCCGGCGCTGGAGAAGGGCACGATCGACGCGGCCGAATGGGTCGGCCCGTATGACGATGAGAAGCTGGGCTTCAACAAGGTGGCTCCGTACTACTACTACCCTGGCTGGTGGGAAGGCACCGGCATGGGCACCGCCTACATCAACCAGAAGGCGTGGGAAGGCCTGCCGCCCACCTACCAGAAGGCCATCGAGACGACCGCCAACGAGGTGACGTTGTGGATGCTGGGCAAGTACGACAACGGCAATCCGGCGGGGCTCCGGCGCCTGGTCGCCGCGGGTGTGAAATTGCAGCCCTTCCCGACGGCAGTGCTGGAAGCCTGCTTCAATGCGACCAACGAAGTCTGCAACGACATCGTGGCCAAGAACGCCAAGTTCAAGAAGGTGTGGGACGTCTGGAAGCCCTACCGATCCGAGCAAGTCCTATGGTCGCGCATCGCGGAAGGCGGTTTCGATGGCTTCATGGCACGGATGTATGGAGCCGGTAAGGTTTGATCGGAGAGCGCTGTAGAATCGAGGAAAACCCCGCGCCGGCGGGGTTTCTTTTGCCTGCTCGAGACGGAAGTCGGCTTTTCAAACCGAATTCCGCGTGTCAGTGTTCGCCGCCATGGGGGCCATGTGGGCTGCCTGTAGGGAGGGTAAGCATCAATGCAGCGTAGAAAGTTCATCAGGACCGCGGGCGTCGGCGCCGCGGGCGTAGCCGTCGCGTCGACCGTCGCCGCGCCGGCTATCGCGCAAAGCATGCCGGAGGTTAAGTGGCGTCTGACGTCGAGCTTTCCCAAGTCGCTCGACACGCTTTATGGCGGCTCGGAGCTGTTCGCCAAAGTCCTGGGTGAGATGTCGGACGGCAAGTTCCAGGTGAGGGCGTTCGCTGCCGGCGAAATCGTCCCGGGCCTGCAGGTCGCCGACGCGGTGCAGAACGGCACTGTCGAAGCCGGCCAGACGGCCGCGTACTACTACTTCGGCAAGCATCCGAACTTCGTGTTCGAGACCGGCCTGCCGTTCTCGGTCAACCAGCGTCAGCTCTACGCCTGGCTGTATTTTGGCGGCGGCCATCAGCTGATCAACGACTTTTACAAGGAGTACAACTTCCGCTCCTTCGTATTTGGCGGCACGGGCTGCCAGATGGGCGGCTGGTTCCGCAAGGAAATCAAGTCGATGGACGACATGAAGGGCCTGAAGTTCCGCGTCGGCGGCTTCGCCGGCCTGATCCTCGAGCGGCTGGGCGTCGTACCGCAGCAGATCGCCGGCGGCGACATCTATCCGGCGCTGGAGAAGGGCACGATCGACGCCTGCGAATGGGTCGGTCCCTACGATGACGAAAAGCTGGGCTTCAACAAGGTCGCCAAGTACTACTATTACCCCGGCTGGTGGGAAGGCTGCTCGGGCGGCTCGCTCTACATCAACAACGATGCCTGGGCGAAGCTGCCGAAGAACTATCAGACGATGGTCGAGACCGCGGCCGGCCTCGTGACCTCCTGGATGGTGCCTAAGTACGATGCCGGCAACCCGGCGGCGCTGCGTCGCCTGGTGGCGGCCGGCACCGAACTGCGGCCATTCCCGCGTTCGGTCCTCGAGCCCTGCTTCAACGAGGCCTACAAGTACTACGACGAGCTTGCGGCCAAGGATCCGAAGTTCAAGAAGATCTACGACAGCCTGAAGTCGTTCCGCTCCGACGAGAACCTGTGGTTCCGCGTCGCCGAGAACACCTTCGACAACTTCAACTTCTCGATGTCGGCCCAGGGTCGCTAGAGCGGAATGAGGTCAGGTGGAACCGCATACGCGGTCACACCTGACCTCATTCGCGCGCCCGGGCAGTGCTTGTTTCACCGGGCATGATGGGTCCAGGTGATTCCACCTGGACATATCATGCTTTAGGAAAAGCAACCACAACGAGAAAGCCCCGCCGGCAACGGCGGGGCTTTTTGTTGGCCTGGATATCAGTTCTTCGGCGGAGCGCCGAAGACCGGCGGCGGCGCGTCATCCGACGGCGGCGCCTGGATCTCGATCTTGACCTTGCTGGGATCGACGTCGCTAGGCTTCTCGAGGAACACCGTCACGGTCCACGGCACGAAGATCACGATCGCCACCATGATGAGCTGCAGCAGCACCCAGGGCACAGAGCCCCAGTAGATGTCCGAGCTCTTCACTTCCTTAGGCGCCACGCTGCGCAGGTAGAACAGCGCGAAGCCGAACGGCGGGTGCATGAAGGAGGTCTGCACGTTAACGCAGATCATGACCCCGAACCAGATCAGCGCGGCGTCGGCGCCGACTACCGGCGTCAGCAGCTTCTGCGCGACCGGAGCCAGCATCGGGATGATGATGAAGGCGATCTCGAAGAAGTCGAGGAAGAACGCCAGGAAGAACACGAACAGGTTGACGACGATCAGGAAGCCCCAGACGCCCCCCGGCAGGCCCGACATCAGGTGCTCGACCCACTGGTTGCCATCGACACCCTGGAAGGTGATCGAGAAGCAGGTCGCGCCAACCAGGATGAAGGCGACCATGGCGGTGATGCGCATCGTCGCCTGGAAGGCCTGCACGATCAGCTCGCGTAGGTCTCGAACCTGCCAGGCTCGCCAGCACAACCAGATGATCGCCGCAAACATGACGGTAAAGGCGATCTTGAACGGCATCGACTTGAAGGCGACCGTGCCGATCAATGCACCGATCACCGCGGCGGCACAGCCGGAGCCGAAGACGAGGCGGTCGAACCGGGTGAGCGGGGCATTGCGCACAACGGCCAGCACGATGGCGCCGATCGTACCCATGGCGCCGGCTTCGGTCGGCGTTGCCAGGCCCATCATGATGGTGCCCAGCACCAGGAAGATCAGCACGCCCGCCGGAATGATGCCCCAGGCGCACTTGATCAGCAGGGCCTTGCCGAACAACGTGCGCGGCACCCCCGGCAGGGCCTCGGGCTTCACCAGCGTGAGATAGAACGTGTAGAGCGCAAAAATCGCGATCTGCATCAGCGACGGGCCCCAGGCGCCGAGATACATGTCGCCGACCGAGCGGCCGAGCTGGTCGGCCAGCACGACCAGCACGAGCGACGGCGGCACGAGCTGGGTGATGGTGCCCGATGCGGCCAGCACGCCGGTTGCGTAGCGCATGTCGTACTTGTAGCGCATCATCACCGGCAGCGTGATCAGCGCCATGGCGATGACTTGCGCCGCCACCGTGCCGGTGATGGCGCCGAGGATGAAGCCGACGATGATGGTGGAGTAGCCGAGCCCGCCCTTCACCGGGCCGAAGAGCTGGCCCATCGATTCTAGCATGTCCTCGGCAAGGCCGCATTTCTCGAGGATGGCCCCCATGAAGGTGAAGAACGGGATGGCGAGCAGCAGCTCGTTCGACAGGATGCTGCCGAACACGCGGCCCGGGATGGCCTGCATGAAGGCCATCGTGAAGTAGCCCATCTCGATCGACAGGAAGCCGA
>JAEZHS010000318.1 GCA_023436825.1 Pseudomonadota bacterium
CGTGCGCCTTGGCGGCGACGGCGGCGTCGTTGAACACGCCGAAGATCACGTGCTGGGCGCCGGCGGCCTTGAGCGCGCGCAACAGATAGGTGGTGTTGCCGCGCCCGCCGCCGCCGGGATTGTCGGCCACGTCGGCCAAGATGATAGGCTTGCGTCGCCGGTCGCGCCCGACCGAGACGGCGAGCTGGACGGCGTCGGCGAGCGGCGTCATGGCGCGCTTGAAGCGCTCCTTCATGCCCCAGGCGCGCCTCGCGATGTCGAGCGACAGGTCGGCCGCCGCTTGGCGGTTGCCGTTGCGCGCCGTCACCACGGCGGTGAGCCCGTTCTTGGGGCTGTCGCTGTAGGCGAAGCCCGCCATCACCGAGACATTGAGGATGTCGCCACCGACTTTGGTCTGGCCGTACTTGATCAGGTCGGCGTAGGGGCCCTTGGCGGTCAGCAGCGAGATCTGCGGCGGCACCAGCGGCACCTTGACCATGGTGACCGCGGTGCGCGCGCCAGCCAGGCACTCGCGCATGTGCTTGGCGGCTTCGACACCGCGTTCGTAGATGTCGATGTGCGGATTCTCGAGATAGCCGACGAACACGGAAAGATTGTCGGTCATCCGACGCGAGACGTTGGCGTGCAGGTCGAAGGTCGAGACGACCGGGATGTCCGGCCCGACGACCTTGCGAATGATTTCGAACAGGTCACCGTCGGGGTCGTCGGTGCCCTCGGCGAGGGCAGCGCCATGAGCAGCGACGAACACGGCGTCGAGCGGCAGTGCGCCCTGCAGGCCCGCCTCGATCTCGGCGAGGAACGCCTTGAAGAAATTCTCTTCGACCGGACCGCCGGGCTGGGCCTGTGAAACGCGCAGCGGCACGGGAGTCCAGTTGCCGGTGCGATCCATCTCGGTGAAGAAGCCGGGCAGATCGGGGAGCGTGATCGATGCGCCCGAGCGCGCCTCGCTCACGATCTGGTTGCCGCGGATGTCGACGTCGGTCTGGAAGTCTTCCGCCGTGGTCACCGGCGAGAACCGGTTGCATTCGATGGCGAAGCTCAGAACGGCAATCCGCGGATTGTCCTGCGACACGTTTCCTCCTGTTAGCGCTGGCGCGCCAGAAACGCCTCGACCAGCCCGTTGAACGTAGCGGCCTCCTCGAAATATGGCGAGTGGCCGGCATGGGGAATCAGATGTGCTTCGCCGCAGGGCAGGCCTGCCGCGATGGCGCTTGCCAGGAAGGGCGGGAAGACGATGTCCTCGCCGCCGGCGATCAGGAGCGTCGGCACGCGGAAGTGCTGCAACTCCTTGACCGTCCGGAGGGCGGAGCGGCGCAGTCCGGCACGCACCTTCTCCTTGTCGAGGGCGCCCGCCATGGCGTCGATACTGGCATAGAGAAGGTGCAGCGCAGGCGAGCGCGCCGCGGCATTCATGCCCATCGCCGGATGGATGCCGTTTGCGAGCCCCGCCGCGACTTTCGCTTCGGCGTCCTTCGCCCAAGCATCGTAGGCCGTACCGCCTGACGGATCGCAGCCGCGGCGGTCGAGGGTGCCGGAGGTCGAGCTCAGGACGAGAGCCTTCACTTTCGCCGGATTGGCCAAAGCATATTCGAGGACGGTCCAGCCGCCCATCGATTGGCCGACAAGACGCACGTCGGGAAATTTCAGGTGATCGATCAGCGCCGCGAGGTCGGAGGCATAGTCGGCCGGATCGGGTCCACCATCGATCGCAGTGGACGGCGCGAAGCCGCGATGAGCGAAGCTCACGCAAGTGTAGTGCGAGGCGAAGTGCGCGACCTGTTGCCACCAGCTCAGGTGATTGCCGCCCAGGCCGTGGGCGAACAACAGTGCCGGCCCGGAGCCGGATACCTCGTAGTACAGGTCGCCGAACGGCCGCTTCAATCGGCCGATGCTGCGCGCCGGCGCCTTGTAGGTCATGGAGATGGCAGCCCTCTCAGAAGAGGACCAGCGTAGAGCCCACGACGCCCAACGGCCAGCGGCCTGCGGCGAACAAACGAAACTTGCTTTCGAACGGCGAGGCGGCGTCTCCTGCCAGGCGGGCCAACGCCAGTTGATAGGCCGCCTGTGCGGCCGCTCCCGCCGCGACGTGGATCGACGCCCTGGCTGCGCTATCCATGCGCGAGACGGCGGTGGCGGCCTTGCCATGCACGATCTCGCCGGCCTCGGTAGTGAGCTCGGTGAGCGCCGTCCACAGCTCGCGCTCGGGATAGCGTGCTTCGGCTGCAGCCAGCAGATGCTGGCGCAGCGCTTCCTCGCGGTCCCACCATGCGGGCGCCCAGTCGGGCGCCTTGAGCACGCGCTCCGCCTCGGGCCAATCGTGCGCCTGCACCACGCGCAGCGGGCCGAGTCCGAGGGCCACGGCATAGGCGGTGGCGTCGCCGCGATCGCCTTCGGTCAGCGGCTCGCCCAAGGCAGCGAACCACGCGGCAGCCCCAGCCTCTTTTTTGACCCGCTCGAGCAAGGCAACGGGAAGTGTTGCGACTTCCTTGATGTCGCCCATCCCTCGAGACGTGCCCTGCGGGCGTTCCTCAGGACGAGGCTGGTCCTGAACCCGCCTCATGCTGAGGAGCGCCCAAAGGGCGCGTCTCGAAGCATGGGCCGCAGTCGAGGTCCCTCGCTCATGCCGCCTGCTTCACCTCTGGCAGGGTGAGATCGTACTTGGCGGCGACTTCGGTCGCCCGCTTCATGAAGTCGGCGCGCATCTCGTCATTGGTGCGCTGCTTGATGTTCCACTTGCGGAAGATCTCGTTGTTCTTCGACTTCGAGCCGCCGAAGAATGACGGTAGGTATGGGAAGTATTCGTCGATCGCCGCCTGCAGCGTGGCCTTCCCCTCCGGCGTCCTGATCAGCTCGGCGGTAAAGTCTTCGCCGAACTGCGCGTGGAAGCGTTCCTCCGGCATGGTCGCGCGCGCGAGGTTCCTGAGTGGGTGGAACGTGCAGTGCAGCAGGTCCTCGACCTGCAGGATTTCGGCCAGGTCGGCCAGAAGCTTGATGGCGACGAACTCCTCCCAGGTTTTCAGCGGGAACTCGAAGATCGAGAGCGGCCGCTTGCCGGTACCCGGGATCATGCGCTCCTCGGGTATGCCCATTTGCACGCCAAGCTGCTTGAAGCGCACGTGATGGCCGTATTCCTCCATGGCAACGCGGCAGGTCAGCCACTTGGCGTAGGGCGTCGGCGCATAGGCGATCGCGGGCTCGTCGAATACCTGCGCGCCATAGAGCTCGTTCACGGCATGGCTGATCACCAGCTTGCCGACGGCGTCACGATACTCCTGAGGGGCATCCTTCAGCTCATCGACGGTCTTGATGACGATGGGGTCGCTCATGATGACGTCCTCAGACGAGGGGGTCGGTATTGAAGGCTTCGAGATCGGTGGTGAGGTCGGTGAACTTGTCGGAGAGCTTGGCGCTGAGATCCTGCGCCAGCGTCGCCCCTGCCGTGCTTGCCTCGATGCGCGCGATCGGCCGCGGCTGGCCGAACAGGAAGACCTCGCGACCGCGTACGCCCAGCAGCTGGCCGGTGATGCCCTTGCCGGCCGGCGAGCAGAGCGCCGTCACCAGGTTGGCGACGTGATGCGCACCGATCTTCAGCGCACGCTCCTTGTACGATTTCTGGGCCTCATTGGCCGGCTGGATGATGTCGGTGACGCGGGTACGTGCAAATGGGGCCACGGCGTTGGCGGTGATTTGCGCCCGAGCAAGGTCCATCGCCGTCACCCGGGTCAGCCCGAACAGGCCCGCCTTGGCGCTGGCGTAAGCCGCCTGGCCGAGATTTCCGTAGAGACCGGCAGACGACACGATGTTGACGATGCGGCCCCAGTCGTAACCTCCGGCACCGCCGCGTCCGGCCTTGCCCTGGTCACGCATCACGGCCGAGGCGGCGTTGATGAGGTAGAAGGCGGCCGACAGGTTGTTGCGGATCACCGCGTCCCAATCGCGCGGATCAGCACGAAAGACGAACGCGTCGCGCAGGATGGCAGCGTTGTTCACCACGATGTCGATGCCGCCGAAGTTCTTCACCGCCATCTCGACCAAGCCCCTGGCTGCACCGGGCGAGGCGACGCTGTCGGCGAAGGTGATCGCCTTCTTGCCCAGCGCCGAGGCCGTCTCCTGGGCGACCGTCGGATCGCCATCCTCGCCGCCGATCGAGGCGCCGTTGTCGGCGACGATGACGCTGGCGCCTTCGGCGATCAGCGATTCGGCGATGGCGCGGCCGATGCCGCGGCCGGCGCCGGTGACGATGGCAGCACGTCCTTCGAGAATGCCCGTCATAGTTCCGCTCCCGTCTTCTTGCCCGCACTCGCCATCTCGGCTGCGGTGTAGAACGCGTCGGCATGGATATCGACACGGCGCATGCCGCGCTGCTCGAACAACTTGGTTGCCGCCTCGACCATGACCGGTGGGCCGGCGAGATAGGCCTTGCAGCCATCGAACTCATCGAAGTCTTCGGCGACGGCCTCGTGCACCAAGCCCAGGCGACGCTCCGCGCTGTCGCCTTCGCTCAGCACCGGAATGAAATGCAGGTTCTTGTGGGTCTCGGCCAACCTGGCGAAGTGGTCGTGCAGGTAGAGGTCGCGCTCGCTGCGGACGCCGAAATAGAAGTAGATGTGCTGCGGCAGCGCCTGCTGCAGCGCCCGCTCGACCACCGACTTGATGGGCGCCATGCCCGACCCGCCGGCGACGGCGATGATCGGTCCGCGATGCGCCTCGCGCAGGTAGGAGGGGCCGAACGGGCCTTCGACGCGCACATGGTGGCCGACCTCGAGCTTCTCCGCGACGTGGGTCGAGGTGGCGCCGTCCGTCGTACGCCGCACGTGGAACTCCAGGATCGTATCGCCCGGCACGTTGGCCATCGAATAGTCGCGCGGCGGGCAGCCCTCGAAGGTCACCGAGGCGAACTGACCGGCCGAGAAGTCGAACGGGCCGCCCGAGACGATCTTCAGGCGGATGCGCTTGATGTCGTGCGTGGCGTCGTCGAGGGCCACGACCTCGCAGTCGAGCAGGCGGCGCGGGTGGACGATCAGGTCGTCCTCCTCCAGCCAGGCGACCTCGCTGTCCTCCCAGGGTACGGCGCGGCAGGCGAGGATCAGGCCGCGATCCTTCTCCTCGTCACTGAGAGCGAACTCCGAGTAGCCCTCCATCGTCACCTCGCCCTTCACGAGGTGCGACTTGCAGGCGCCGCAATTGCCGGACTGGCAGCCGAACGGATAGGAGATGCGGCGTCGAGCGCCGACGACAGGATGGTGGCCCCGGTCGGAACCTCGATGGTACGCTCGGCCTGGACGATACGGACTTTGAAGTTCATCGGGCAAACGCTAGAATTTGTTTGATCCCCAAACAATATCCGTTTAGCACTCCCGGCATGGGCCGTCCACCCGCCAAACCACCTGCATCCTTGGATCGCGGTCTTTTGCCCTCCTTGCTGGGCTATGTGCTGCGCCGTGCCCAATCGGCGGTGTTCGACGATTTCGCCAACACCTTCACCAAGGCCGGCGAGGCGCTGACGCCGGGCGAGTTCGGCCTGCTGGTGCTGGTCGACCGCAATGCCGGGCTGAGCCAGATGGCATTGGCGCGAGCGCTCGGCATCGACCGCTCGACCCTGGTGCCGATCCTCGATCGCCTGCAGGAACGCGGCCTGCTGGTGCGCCATCGCTCGCCGACCGATGGCCGCACCCACGCGCTGGCATTGACGCCCAACGGCGAGAAGGCGCTGGCGCGGTTCGCCCGGCTGGTGCGTACCCATGAGAAGCGCATCGCCTCGCAGCTTTCGGCCGCCGAAATCCGGGTGCTGATCGACCTCCTTGAGAAGGTGCACGCGGGCACACGATCGGTATAGTCCGCGCCGCATGAACTCCACCCATCCAGATTTCGACGGCGTCGGCATCGGCGCGCTGAGCGACGCCGAGGCGCTGAAAGCCCTCAACGCCAATCTCAACGAGCCGGTCAAGGTCCTGAACGGCGAGGTCACCGAGCTCGATTCCAAGCGCGGCTTCTGCCGGTTTCGCTTCGAGATCGTGCCGGCCTTCTGCCATTCGCAGGGCCGCATCTGCCAGGGCGGCTTCCTCACCGGCATGGTCGACACAGCCATGGCCCATGCCGCGATGGCCAAGGGCGGCTTCGCCAACGCCGTGCCGACGCTGGAGCTCAAGATCAGCTTCCTCGAGGCGGCCGGCCCAGGCTTCGTGACAGCCGAGGGCCGCGTGCTGCGCTGGGGCGGCTCGGTCGGCTTCCTCGACGGTGACATCAGGGACGACAAGGGCCGCCTGATCGTGCACTCGACCTCGACCATCAAGATCGTGCGGCCGAAGAAGTAGCATACCGTTGTCACCCCGAGCGCAGCGAGGGGCCTTTAAGGCAACAGGAAAGGTCCCGCGCTGCGCTCGGGATGACAGTGAGGGCGATCAGCCGCCAAACCTCTCGACCCAATGCTCGGCGATCTGGCGGCGCGTGGCAAACCAGGCGCCGCCCATCTTGTTCATGTGCGACACGATGCGATCCAGCGCGGCGATGCGGCCGGGGCGGCCGATCATGCGCAGGTGGAGCCCGATCGACATCATCTTGGGCGCCTGCTCACCTTCGACCCGCAGCGTGTCGAACGCGTCGGTCGTGTACTCGGCGAAGTCGCGCGCCGTCACGAAGCGGTGGAAGCCCTGGTGATAGTTCATGTAGTTGGTGTCGAAGCTGTAGGGCAGGACCAGATGGCGCTTGCCTGAAACATCGACGAAGAACGGCAGGTCGTCGGAATAGTCGTCGCTGTCGTAGAGGAAGCCGCCTTCCTCGACCAGCAGGCGGCGCGTGTTGGGCGAAGGCGTCGAGCGCGTGTGCCAGCCGACCGGCCGCGTACCTGCAATATCGGTCAGCACTTTTACCGTGCGGGTGATGGCTTGGCGTTCGTCGGCTTCGGCCATGTGGGCGTGCCGTTCCCAACGCCAGCCGTGGCAGGAGATTTCGTGGCCGCGCTTCACGGCATCCTCGATCAACCAGGGTGAGAGCTCCGCCGCCCTGCCGCAGGTGCTGACGGTGGCATGCACGCCAAGCCGCTCCAATGCATCGGCGATCCGCCACCAGGCCGCCTTGGTGCCGTACTCGAAGTGCGATTCCATGCAGCGGTCGGCGATGCCGGAAATCTCGTCGGTGACCTCATAGACCTTTTCGTTGAAGGCATCGCCGGCGGAGAGGGACATCTCCGCACCTTCCTCGAAGTTGATGACGAAGGACACGGCGACTCGAGCGCCACCCGGCCAGTGCGCGTTTGGCGGCATGCGACCGTAGCCCTTCAGGTCACGAGTCACGGTGCCCAATCACGTTCGCCAGTGCCGCGGACAGGCCTTTGGAGTCCTTCGGCCCCGGACGGCGATAGGTGCCGGCCGTCGGTTTGCGTGGATTCATGCGTACCAGCCCCTCGGCCATGACCACGGCGGCCTGGATGCCATCCACGAGCGGCACCGGCACTCGATCACGGATCTTGTTGGCGAGACCAGCGAGCGGCGCGCCGGCCAGGATGACGACGTCGGCGGCATCGTTGGTGACGGTGCGCAGCGCGAGATCGATCAGTACGGCCTCCTTCTCCTCCTGCACGTCGTCGATCGACCTGAAACCCTCGTCGAGCGTGCGGATGGCGGCGCAGCGGCCGGTCATGCCGTGCCAAGCGACGATCTCGGCGAACCACGGCTCGAGCGAGCGTGAGAAGCTCACGATGCCGAAGCGCCGTCCGAGCGTGCAGGCCATCAGCATCGCCGCCTCGGCCATGCCGACCACCGGGAAGTCGAACAGTTCACGCGCCCCACCCAGGCCCGGGTCGCCGAACGCGGCAATGATGGCGGCGTCCATCGTGCCGCGCCGCTCCGCCAGCATGTCGAGGGCCGCGGCCGAGCCGATGGCGGCTTCGGCGCGGGTGGCGATGTAGGGCACGCCGTACGACGCCGTCATCGGCTGCAAGTCGGTACCGGGGCTTGCGACCAGCTTGGCCGAGGCAACCAGGCGGTCGGTGACGCCCGCGGACGTGTTGGGATTGGCGACCAGGATTTTCATACGGGAAGTCTAGCCCAGTTCTAGAAGTCGGCGAGCTTGCGCAGGCCGACCAGGCGGTCGCCGATCACCAGCGCCACGACCGCCAGCAGCACCAGGCCCGCCGAGATGGCGGCAATGGTGGGATCGGGGCGCTCCTCGACATATTGCAGCATCTGGATGGGCAGGGTCTTGGTCCAGGCGTCGGTGAAGAAGATCGAGATCGGATAGTTATCCATCGAGGCCAGGAAGGCGAACATGCCGGAGGTCAGGAAGGCCGGCGCCAGCGCCGGCACCAGCACGCGCAGCAGCGCCTGCGGATAGTTGCAACCAAGCGTGCGGGCGGCATCGATCAGCGAGAAGTCGAACAGGCTGAGCGCGCCGACGACGGTGCGTACGACGTAGGGCAGGGTGATGACCACGTGCGCCACCAGCAGGCTGGCGTAGATGTCGCGCAGGCCCATCGCCTTGAAGCCTTGCAGCATGGCGATGCCGATCACCAGGCCGGGCAGCATCAGCGGCGACACCAGGAAGGTCGATATGGCCTCGCGCCCGGGAAAGCGACCGCGCACCAGGGCGATGGCGCAGAGCGTGCCCAGCGCCATGGCGACGCCGGTCGAGATCGCCGCGACCTGCAGGGAGGTGACCAATGCCGGCAGCAGGCCGCGCGTGCCGGCCAGCCGCTCGTACCAGCGCAGCGACCAGTCGGGCGGCGGCAAGGTGAAGACGGTCGAGGAGCCGAAGGACACCGCGATGGTGACGCAGAGCGGCGTCATCAGGAACACCACGGTGAAGGCCGCGATGACCCAGGTGAAATATCGCGTCGCGCGCTCGATACCCGTCATGTGCTGCCTCCGAGCCGGCGGGCGAGCCAGGTCGAGCCGACGACGATGGCGACAGCCAGCGCCAGCAGGATGACGGCCGTGGTCGAGCCGAGTTGCTCGTTGCGCATCAGCAGGAAGGAGCGGCCGGTCAGCGTCGACAGCGTCTGGAAGCGATCGCCGATCAGCAACGAAGGGATGACGAACATCGACACGCTGAGCGAGAAGACGAATGCGATGCCGGAGACGACGCCGGGCAGGGTGAGCGGCAGGGTGACATGGGTGAAACGGTACATCGGCGTGGCGCCGAGGGTGGCGCCGGCCTCGCTCAGCCGGGGATCGATCAGTTTCACCACGGAATAGATCGGCAGGATCATGAATGGCAGGAAGATGTTGGCGGCGCCCAGCACCAGGCCGGTCTCGGTGAACAGCAGCCGCTGCGGCTCATCCCACAGGCCGAGTCCCATCATGAGCTGGGTGACGACGCCGTCGCGGCGCAGGACGATCTGCCAGGCGAAGGCCTTGACCACCGCGCCGATCGACAGCGGCAGGATGATCGAGACCAGCATCACGATTTGCAGGAGAGCGCCGGCGCGGGCGAGCGCGAAGGCAGCGGGATAGCCGATGATGAAGCAGACGACGGTGACCCAGGCGGCGACGCGCAGCGTGTTGCCGATGACGCGCCAGTTGAACGGATCGCTCATGAAGGCGACGTAGGGCTGCAGCGTCGGGCCGGCCGGGCCAGTGAAACTCTTCATCAGCAGCCAGAGCAGGGGATAGGCATAGACGACCAAGAGGTAGAGCACCGCCGGCAGGGCGAGCAGCGCCACTGGATCGCGCCAGGCCTTCATGGCGCCGGATAGATCAGCGTGTCGCCGCGCGACCAGGCGAGCTGCATCGCCGTTCCGGGCGCGGGCAGCCCGCCCGGCAAATCGGCGGTCTCGACCAGCAGCCGATCGGTCCCGGCGTTGGCGAAATGCAGCTGTACCTTCGAGCCCTGGAACACCGCGTCACGCAGCTCGGCGCGCACCAGGTTGTCGCCGGGCTGGTTGACGGCGATGCGTTCGGGCCGCACCGCGACCACGACGTCGCTGCCGGCGACGAAGCTCCCGCGCCCGGCCAATCGGCCGAAAGAGGTGTCGACCGCGACCATGCCATCGTCGATCGCCCCGACGACCTTGCCGGCGAGCCGCGAGGAAAGGCCGACGAATTCCAGGACGAAAGCCGTCGCGGGCGATCGATAGATCATCTCCGGCGTGGCGAGCTGCTCGATGGCGCCGCGGTTCATCACCGCGATGCGGTCCGACATGGTCAGCGCCTCGTCCTGGTCGTGAGTGACGAACACCGCCGTGGTGCCGAGCTCGCGCAGCAGCCGGCGCAGTTCGATCTGCATTGTCTCGCGCAGCTTACGGTCGAGGGCGGAGAAGGGCTCGTCGAGCAGCAGCAGCTTGGGCCGCACGGCGAGTGCACGGGCGACGGCGACGCGCTGCTGCTGGCCGCCCGACAGGGCGCGCACCGACCGATCGGCGAAGTCGGTGAGATGCACCAGCTCGAGGAAGCGCCTGACCGTGGGCGCGATGTCGCCGGCGGCGCGGCGCCGCGCCTTCAGGCCGAAGGCGACGTTCTCGGCGACGCTGAGATGGGGGAACAGGGCATAGTTCTGAAAGACCACGCCGACATCGCGCCGGTGCGGCGGCCGGGCGGTGATGTCCTCGCCGTCGAGCCGCAC
>JAEZHS010000393.1 GCA_023436825.1 Pseudomonadota bacterium
TCCCTTCATCCGATCCCCCTTCTTGTTTCGTCGGCGACGGGGCCACTCATTTCACCTCATCCCAGTCGATGCGGAACCCTTCGCCCTGTCGCTTGATGTAGCCGGCATTGGCGCCTGGGAAATGCGCCGGGCACAGCAGTGCGTTGCTTTCGACGCAATCCTCCAGGAGCCGGCGCCGCGAGCGCGCCGACAGTTCCTGGTCGGTGCAGAACTGGCTCGACCAGTCGGGATGATAGACCTGGATCGGGTGATGCATGATGTCGCCCGAGAAACAGGCCTGCCGTCCGCCGTCCTTGAGGTTGATGGCGATCGAGCCCGGCGTATGGCCGGGATAGTCCTTTATGGTGAGCAGCGGGTCGGGCTGGTGGTCGCTGTCGATCATCACCGCCTTGCCGGCCTCGACGATGGGCAGCACCGAATCGTCGAACGAGCCGTCATTGACCTTGCCGTCGCCCTGCTTGCCGCGCTCGCTCTCCCAATGGGCATATTCACGCTTGCCGAACAGGTACCTGGCATTGGGGAAGGTCGGGACCCAGCGGCCGTCGACGAGCTGGGTGTTCCAGCCGACATGATCGACGTGCAGATGGGTGCACATCACGAAGTCGACCGACTCCGCCGGGCAGCCACAGGCCTTCAGGCGCTCGAGGAACGGCGTGTCGAGATTGCGCCAGCCGGGATTGGTGCGCTGCTTGTGATTGCCGAGGCAGGTGTCGATCAGGATGGTGTGCTTCGGTGTTTTCACGATCCAGGTATGGACCGAGCCGACCAGCCGGTCGGAGCCCGGCTCGACATGATCGGGCACCATCCAGCTCTTCTGGGCGTCGAAAGCCTCCTGGTTGAACTTGGGGAACATGCGTGCGGGCTTGAAGCCCGCGCCGCAGATCTCCTCGACCTTCTCGATGGTGGCTCCGCCCAGCTTGCGCACGGTCATGGCGTGGCTTCCCCTGCCTAGAAGGTGACGACGCTGCGGATCGACTCTCCCTTGTGCATCAGGTCGAATGCGTCGTTGATCTTCTCGACCGGCATCACGTGGGTGATGAGCGAATCGATGTCGATCTTCTTGTCCATGTACCAGTCGACGATCTTCGGCACATCGCGTCGGCCCTTGGCGCCACCGAAGGCCGTGCCCATCCACTGCCGGCCGGTGACAAGCTGAAACGGGCGTGTCGAGAGCTCCTGGCCGGCGCCGGCGACGCCGATGATCACCGACTTGCCCCAGCCGCGATGGCAGCATTCCAGTGCCTGGCGCATCAGCTTGGTGTTGCCGACGCATTCGAAGCTGTAGTCGGCGCCGCCGTCGGTCAATTCGACGAGGTGGGCGACGAGGTCCTTACCCCCCAAGGTCGAGGGATTGACGAAGTGGGTCATGCCGAACTTGGCGCCGAGCGCCTCGCGTTCGGGATTGAGGTCGACGCCGACGATCATGTTGGCGCCGACCATGCGCGCGCCCTGCACGACGTTCAGCCCGATGCCGCCCAGGCCGAACACAACGACGTTGGCGCCGGGCTCGACCTTGGCGGTATTGATCACTGCGCCGATGCCGGTGGTGACGCCGCAGCCGATGTAGCAGACCTTGTCGAACGGCGCGTCGGGCCGGATCTTGGCCAATGCGATCTCGGGCAGCACCGTGTAGTTCGAGAAGGTGGAGCAGCCCATGTAGTGATGGATCTTCTTGCCCTTGAGCGAGAAGCGCGAGGTGCCGTCGGGCATCACGCCCTGGCCCTGGGTCGAGCGGATGGCGGTGCAGAGGTTGGTCTTGCCCGAGAGGCAGGATTTGCACTGCCGGCATTCCGGCGTGTAGAGCGGGATCACGTGGTCGCCCTTCTTCAGCGACACGATGCCCGGTCCGACATCGACCACGACGCCGGCGCCCTCGTGGCCGAAGATCACCGGAAACAGGCCTTCGGGATCGCCGCCCGAGCGCGTGAATTCGTCGGTATGGCAGACGCCCGACGCCTTGATCTCGACCAGGACCTCGCCGAACTTCGGCCCTTCGAGGTCGACTTCCTCGATCTCGAGATTCTTGCCGGCCTCGAAGCAGACTGCCGCCTTTGTCTTCACGCTCGTCCCCTTGGAATCAGGGGGCGAAGCCTAGAGCAGGGGAAGGAACGATGCCACCGGAGTCGTTGCGCGAGGCGGAAGTCGTCTGCAGCCCACCCTTCGAGACGCCGCACTTCGCGCGGCTCCTCAGGGCGAGGTGGCGGTGGTGCAACAATTCCACCTCATCCTGAGGAGGCCGCGTAGCGGCCGTCTCGAAGGATGGGCAACATCTCTGACTTCGCCACTCGATACTGCTCGACCAGCCGTCGGCAGAGCTCCGCCGCCGTCGGAATGTCCTCGATGTTCCCGACGCCGTGACCGGCCGTATAGATGTCCTTCCAGCGCTTCTTGTTCTCCTGCGCCGAGACGATCTTGCTGGGCAGGGTCGTGCGCAGGACGTCGAGGTCGATGCCGGCGGCCAGAAGGCTGGGCGTCAGCCAGTTGGCCGGCGCGCCGTCGATCGAGGCGGTGAGGAAGACGTCGGTGGCGCGGGTCTTCAGGATCATGTCCTTGTGCGCCGCCGCCGCCATCGCTTCCTGGGTGGCGATGAAGCGCGTGCCGATATAGGCGAGGTCGGCGCCCATCGCCTCGGCGGCCAGAACGTCGCGGCCGGTGGTCTGGCCGCCGGCCAGCACGACCGCGAAATGGTCACCAAGCTGACGCACCTCGTTCATCAGGGCGAAAGGGTTGATTGTGCCGGTATGGCCACCGGCGCCGCCCGCCACGGCGATGACGCCGTCGACGCCCGCCTCCAGCGCCTTCTCAGCATGGCGGCGGTTGGCGATGTCGTGCAGCGCCACGGCGCCCCAGCCGTGGATGCGCTTGATGGCGTCGCCTGGCGCGCCCTTGGAGGTAAGCACCACCGGCACCCTGTACTTCTCGACCAGCTCGAGGTCGCCGGGATAGCGCGGGTTGGAAGCATGGACGACCAGGTTCACCGCCCACGGCGCGGGCTCTTTGCCGGCATCCTCCAGCCGCTTGATGCCGTCCTGCATCTCGTCGAGCCAGCCCTGGAATTCCTCGCGGCTGCGCGTGCCGTGGGCCGGGAAGCTGCCCATGATGCCTTCGCTGCAGCAGGCGAGCGCCAGCGCCGGGTTGGAGACCAGGAACATGGGCGCGGCGATGGCGGGGATCGCCATGCGCTCCATCAGCTTGTGTACTTCGGCGCGCGGCATCAAACGTCCCCCACGGTCGGCGTCGTCGACGTCAGGCCGGATTTCTTCAGCTTTGCCAACTCGGCGTCGCCGTAGCCCAGAAGCTCGCGCAGCACCTCGTCAGTGTGCTGGCCGAGATCGGGCGCGGCGCGTTCGATGGTGATGCCCTTGCCGTCGAGCCGGTAGGGCAGTCCTTTCACCAGGCCGCCGTGCTCGTCGCGCACCAAGGTCACCCCGGCGAGGCCTTTATCGTTCAGCAGGTCGTTGCCGTCGTTGCACGGTGCGGCGGCGGTGCCGCGGGCGAGCAGGGCGGCCACGGCGTCGTCTCTATTCCGGTTGGCGCACCACGAGGCAAGCCCGGGCTCATCGGGGGTGACCGCGATCCACCGTCCATCCTTGCAGCGGTAGGCATCCTGTTGCGTGCCGTTGTCGCGCGGTGAGAGGGAATGCGTTTGATTGGCGGATGCGGCCAGAATTTCCTCGCCAAGGGTGAAGGACGCGACCTCGCGCTGGGAGAAGTCGAGGAAAGCGCCCTTGCCGCTGCGACGCGCTTCCATCACGGCCGTGATGACGATGCCGGTCGCGAACAGCGACACGATCTGGTCGGGGTAGTTCACATCCATGCCCGAGATGCGCGGTTCCTCGCCCGCGTAGCCGGTGAGCGAGGCGATGCCCGACGTGGCGTCGAGCGTGCTGCCGAACGATACGTTCATGCGCTCGGGCCCCGTGTCGCCCTGGCTGGAGATCGCGGCGAACACGATGCGCGGATTGGTCTCCTTCAGCGCCTGGTAGCCCAGCCCCGCGCGGTCGAGGACGCCGCGGCGGAAGTTCTCGACCACGACGTCGCAATGTGCGGCGAGCTCGCGGATGACGCGCTGGCCTTCGGGATCCTTCAGGTTGAGAGCGAGCCCGCGCTTGTTGCGGTTGGTGAAACGGAACTGCGGCGAGCGGTTCCACCAGCCCTCGTCATTGTCCATCTTGCCGACGACGCGGAAGGGATCGAGATAGGCGCCCGATTCGATCTTGACCACATCGGCGCCGAGATCGGCCAGCATGGCCGAGGTGTTGGCGCCCGCCGTCAAAAGGCCGAAGTCGAGGACGCGCACGCCAGTCAGGGGGCCGTTCATGCCGCGAGCTCCGTGCGCTCGAGGGACGGGGCGGGACGCGGCGCGAAGGAGCGGCCGTTCCATTGCACCGGCAACTGTGGGACCAAAAGCTTGCCGATCTCGGGATGCGTCATCGTGGCGAGGAAGCCGCGGGCGACGTACTGCTCGGTTTTCAGCAACTCGGCTGGCGTGAAGACCGGGCCGAACGGCACGCCCCTGGACTGCGCCACTTTCTGGATCTCCGAGCGCGTCTTGTCCGCGAACCAAGGCGTGATGATCTCGTAGAGCTCGGCGATGTGCGTCCGCCGGCCGGCACGGGTGTTGAACTTCGGATCGTCGAGCCGCGCATCGGCGATCAGCGTGCGGGTCGCGGGCCACTGCGTCACCGTGTAGACCACGGCGACATGGCCGTCGCGGCAGGGCACGATCTGGAACTCCGAGCGCTTGCCTTCACGGCTAGGCGAGGTGCCGGTGGCGGCGGCACCCGACGCCGCCTTCCAGTTCACCCATTGCATCACTTCGGCCAGCGACACGCGCACCGAGGGCGCCGGCTGGCCGCTCTCGCGGGCGGCGAGCGCTGCCGTGAGGCCCGTGAATGCCGTCAGGCCCGCGGCGTAGGAGGCTTGGTGGCCGCCGAGCTTCAGCGGCTTGCGCTCGGGCTCGCCGATCATGTGCATCAGGCCGCCCAGTGCCTGGATCGCAAGCTCGCTGACCGGTCGCGCTGCGGCATTCATTTCCACCGGGAAGGCTGCAATCTCGATCGGCGTCGCCTTGCCCGCACGGACGAGCGGCGCGATCGAGGCCGGCTCCTCGAACAGGCAGGCATGGCTGCGGTCGAGCAATTGCACGAGATTTGCACGTCCGGACTCGGTCCCGAGGTCGAGGATGAGCGAGCGCTTGGACGTATTGAGGAACTGGAACAGCGCACTGGCCCCGGTACCGCTGCCGTTCGGCAGCAGCGGCGGCGCCTGCCGCACCGGATCGCCGCCGGGTGGTTCGATCTTGATCACGTTGGCGCCGAGAT
Organism: Pseudomonadota bacterium; assembly: GCA_023436825.1. Next base: position 5,325 of record JAEZHS010000393.1, read on the forward strand.
CGGCCGCGATCTTGGCGGCGAGCGACGTCGCCAGCCGGAGGCAAAGCGGCACGCCGGCGTCGTTCACCTCGACGACGGTGAAGGGCTGCAAGGGCAGGGATTCCGAGGTCATCGCGCGATGATCGGCGCAAGCCGTGGCTTCGGTCAACGGCACCGTGCTACGGTCAAGGTTACGGAGGTCAAATGGCACAGACCGGCAATCACAAGGGCCTGCAGTTCGGAATTTTCCTCGCTCCGTTCCATCGGCTGGGCGAGAACCCCACGGTCGCCATGGCGCGTGACATGGAGCTGATCGAGTGGCTCGACGAGCTCGGCTACGACGAGGCCTGGATCGGCGAGCATCATTCGGCTGGCTGGGAGACCATCGCTTCGCCGGAAGTCTTCATCGGCGCCGCCATCGAGCGCACGCGCTACATCCGGCTGGGTTCGGGCGTGACCAGCCTGCCGTATCACCATCCGCTGATGGTGGCGAACCGCTTCGTGCAGCTCGACCACATGTCGCGCGGCCGCACCATGCTGGGCTGCGGCCCGGGCGCGCTGCCGTCCGACGCCTACATGATGGGCATCGAGCCGTCGACCCAGCGCGATCGCATGGAGCAGTCGCTGTCGGCCATCATGCAGCTCCTGAAGTGCGAGGAGCCGGTCACCATGAAGACCGACTGGTTCGAGCTCAAGGAGGCGCGCCTGCATCTCGCGCCCTACAGCTATCCGCATTTCCCCATCGCCTGCGCCAGCACGATCACGCCCTCGGGCATGATCGCCGCGGGCAAGCATGGGCTCGGCGTGCTGTCGATCGGCGCCGGCCTGCCGGGCGGGCCCGAGGCGATGGCCAAGCAGTGGGCGATCTACGAGGAGACGGCGGCCAAGCACGGCCACAAGGCCGACCGCTCGAAATGGCGCATCGTGGTCAACGCGCACCTCGCCGACGACGACGAGCAGGCGCTGCGCGAGGTCCATGCCGGCGAGCGCTGCGAGACCGTGACCTACTTCGAGGACACGCTGGGCCGTCCGCCCGGCCGCTCGGACGATCCGCTGCGCGACGGCGTGAAGAACGGCACGACCCTGGTCGGCACGCCCGACACCGTGGCCAAGGGCATCGAGAAGCTGCTGGGCTATTCCAATGGCGGCTTCGGCGGCATCCTGTTCCGCGCCCACGAATGGGCCAATCGCGAGCAGACGCTGCGCTCGTACGAGCTGTTCGCCCGCTATGTGATGCCGCGCTTCCAGGGCTCGCTCGACACCATTGTCGGCTCGAACAGCTGGTCGCGCGAGAACCGCAAGGCCGTGTTCGGACCGACCGTGGCGGCGGTGAAGAAGGCCTTCACCGATGTCGGTCGCGATGTGCCGGACGAATTCCGTTCGCGCACCGTCGGCGCGCGAGACGTAGCGGAATAGCCTTCTTCTTCCGGACCGCGCGCTGGTCCCGTCTGACGCGACCCAGCGC
>JAEZHS010000415.1 GCA_023436825.1 Pseudomonadota bacterium
AGCTTGCGCCGCCGCTCGAGCTCGGCGGCGCTGGGCTCGGCATGGCCAAAGTCGCCGGTCCTGACCTCGCCGTCGGGCATGTAGCTGGTCACGATCACGCCAGTGGAGAAGGACTTCGACTTGGCCGTCTTCAGGGCGACGGGCGGCACGCCCTGGCTGAACAGGCGCTTGCCCTTGCCCAGCACCAGCGGGAAGGTGAGCACGGTGAACTCGTCGACGAGGCTTTCCTTCCACAGCGTCTGCAGCAGGTTGCTCGAGCCCTGGACCATGAGGTCTGGGCCGTCCTCGGTCTTCAGCGCCTTCAATGCAGCGACGGTGTCCTTGCCGAGCCACCGGCTGTTCTTCCAGTCGAGCTTCGGGCTGGAGTGCGAGGCGACGTACTTCGTAACCCGATTGAACGTCGTGGCGAAGGCGTCGTTGGGATCGGTGATGTAGGGCCAGTATGCCGCGAAGATGTCGTAGGTCTTGCGACCCAGCAGCAGGTCGAACGGCCGGCTGAAGATTTCGCCCATGGCCGCGCCCGACTCTTCATCGAAGTAGGGGAAGGTCCAGCCGCCCAACGTGAAGCCGCCCGTGGGATCCTCGGCCGGACCGCCCGGCGCCTGCATGACACCGTCGAGGCTGGTGAAGGCGGAGAGTATGATTCTACGCATGTCGGACTCCTGAGGGGACGATTCGCTGTCCCGAGGACGTACGACAGCGCGAGACGCCGACAGGCTGCGACGATTTTTCAGACTATTCCGGACCGCGCGCGTTCTCGCGCGCCTCATGGGTCATGAGCGCGCGAGGACGCGCGGTCCGGAAGAATCAGGCCCGCTGCGCCGCCTTTGCCCGCACCGGAAGTTTCCAGCCTGGCCGGATGAAGTGGCAGGTGTAGCCGTTGGGAATGCGCTCCAGGTAATCCTGGTGTTCGGGCTCGGCTTCCCAGAAGTCGGACGCCTTGGTCACCTCGGTCACGACCTTGCCGGGCCACAGGCCCGAGGCCTCGACGTCGGCGATGGTGTCCTCGGCGATCCGGCGCTGCTCGTCGTTGGTATAGAAGATCGCCGAGCGATAGCTGGTGCCGAGATCGTTGCCCTGGCGGTTCAGCGTCGTGGGATCGTGGATCTGGAAGAAGAATTCCAGCAACTGCCGGAAGCTGGTCTTGGCCGGATCGTAGATGATCTCGATCGCCTCGGCGTGGCCGGCGTGGTTGCGGTAGGTCGCGTTGGCGACGTGGCCGCCGGTGTAGCCGACCCGCGTCTTCAGGACTCCGGGCTGCTTGCGGATCAGGTCCTGCATGCCCCAGAAGCAGCCGCCGGCCAGCACTGCGCGTTCTTGGCTCATCGCACGCCCTCCACCTGGTCGAGATAGTCGCCATAGCCCGCCGCCTGCATGTCGTCGCGATGGACGAAGCGCAGCGAGGCCGAATTGATGCAGTAGCGCAGGCCGCCGCGATCGCGCGGCCCGTCGGGGAAGACGTGGCCGAGATGGCTGTCGCCGTGCCTGGAGCGCACCTCGGTGCGGATCATGCCGTGGCTGGTGTCGTTGAGCTCGGCGACGTTGGCGGGCTCGACCGGCTTGGTGAAGGAGGGCCAGCCGCAACCCGATTCGTACTTGTCCGACGAGGCGAAGAGGGGCTCGCCCGAGACGATGTCGACATAGATGCCCGGCTCCTTGTTGTGCAGCAGCGCGCCGGTGCCGGGCATCTCGGTGCCGCTCTGCTGGGTGACGCGATACTGCTCGGGCGTGAGCTTCGACAGGGCCTCTTGGGTCTTGGCGTAGGTCGGCATCGTCTGTTCCTCCAGGAGGACAAACCATATAGGCCGAAAACAGCGTCGCGCCAGTCTTCCGTGAGCTGATAGAACTGCAGGATGATTGCTGCCCGGGTGCTTTCCGTTCCCCTGGCCGCCGCCTTGGGTTCCATCGGGGCGGGCGCCCGCGCCGACGATGCGCCGCCGCACCGGCAAGCCGATGCAGAACGAGATGATCCGCGTCGGCGACACGCTCTACATGCAGGTGCGTGGCCAGTGGCTGGCGCGGCCGTACGATGCGGCGAAGGCGGCGGACGATGCCCGGCAGGCCATGACCAAGGCGGAGCACGACTGCACGCGCGTGCGCAGCGAGCCCGTCGACGGCCGGTCGGCCGAGCTGTACCGCGTGCAGAGCAAGACGGCGACCGGCAGCAGCGATTCGGAGATCTGGATCTCGACGGCGTCCGGCCTGCCGGTGCGCCAGACCGTCACCATGCTGGAGCAGGGCACGGTCAAGCTGAAGCACGAAGTCCACTCCGACTACGCCAACGTGCGCACGCCGGCGAACGTCAGCCGCTAGTCCTGCCGTATTCGTCGTGTCGTCGGAACCATGGCCCGGTCTCGTTGCGTCCCTTGGGGGCGCGGTCGAGCCACTGGTACATGCTCCACAGGCCATCCACGCCGCGTACATAGGTCGAGTAGGTGTGATAGACGACGCCGTCCTCCAGCACGAAGGCACTGACGCCCGGTCGGTCGCGCCCGTAAGTCGGCGCATCGGTGCCGCACATGGCCGCGAGCTTGACGACGGGTTCGAGGGGCGGGGTCGCGTCGAGGGCATGGCCGCGACGCTGGTAATTGTAGTCGATCGTGCCGTCGCGCTGCTGCTGCTCCGTGAACGATACGCCGAAGTCGAAGTTGAAATCGCTGTCGGCCGACGACGCCCATGGAAACGTCCAGCCCATGCGTTGCTTGTAGGCCTGAAGCTTGGCAAGCGGCGCGCGCGAGACCGCCCACAGCATGACATCGTGATTGGCGAGGTGGACGGCGATGCCGTCGAACCCATCGGCGACCGCCGAGCAGGAGGGGCAGCCGGCGCTGTAATCGGGCCCGAACATGAAGTGATAGACGAGGAGCTGCGAGCGGCCCTTGAAGAGACCGGGCAAAGTGGCGGTGCCCTCATCGGTGTCGAAGCGGTAGGTCTTGTCGAGGCGGACCCATGGCAGCGCCTGCCGCCGACGTGCCACCTCGTCGCTCTGCCGCGTCAGCGCCTTCTCGGCCTCGAGCAGTTTCAGCCGTTCCTTCAACCACTCGTCGCGTGTCGCGGTGATGTGCATGGGCATGGGGACTCCTTTGTGTTGCGTCAGCCTGGCAAACGCCGCTCGTATTCCGTCTGCAGGCGGAGCCAGCCGTCCCAGAAGGGGCCAGGGTCGGGAGCGCCGCTCGCGCGCGCAGCCAGGATGTCGAGATGCATGTGCCAGCCCGGGCCAACCATCAGCATGGTGCGCCGGTCGGGCAGGCGGCGATGGGTGACGGTGAGCAGCACCTTGTCGTCCTTGGGCTCGAGCTCGAATGTGACGTCGCCGCTGTTCTGCCAGGTGAAGGAGATCTTGCGCGGCGGGTCGAGCTCGGTGATGCGGCTCTGCATGTGATGTTCGTCGCTGAAACCTTCCGGCCGCTGGCCGGGCGGATCGGTCAGCTCGTTGTTGCGCCAAACCAGCTCGAAGGGCGCGCCGACCTTCATCTCCATGAAGCCCGACGCCAGCCATTTGCGCCGCATGTCGCTCTCGGTGAGGTAGACCCAGATGCGCTCGATGGGGCCGGGCAGGAGACGCTGTATCTTCAGGGTGGCCGGCTCGGTCAGCAAGCCATAGGGGTCGACGGTCGCGGCGTCGGTCATTGGTCGTCTCCTTTCTTGCGCGGTGGGGATTTCCCGGCGTCCTCCTCGAGGAGGAGCCGCTCGAGGCGATCGAGACGGTCGCTCCAATAGCGCTCGTAGTAGTTCAGCCACTGGTGCGCGCTGGCGAGGGGCCCGGGTTCCAAGTGGCAAAAGTGGGTGCGGCCGCGAACTTCGCGGCGAATCAGCCCGGCATTTTCCAGCGCCTTGATGTGCTTGGACGCGGCGGCGAGCGAGATCGAGAAGGGCTCGGCAAGCTGGCCGACCGTGCGCTCGCCATCAGTGAGATCGCGCAGCATCCGGCGGCGTGTGGCGTCGCCCAGGGCGTGAAAAACCGAATTCAGCTGCGGCGCATTTAATTCAACCATGTGGTTGAATATGGAGGCGCCTCAAGAAAATGTCAACCATTTGGTTGAGTGATTGCCGGATCTGGAGGGCGAGCCCGCCGGCTATGCCGCCAGGGCGTCCCGGTTGACTTCGCTCTTGGCGAGCCTGCTCAGGACGAAGTCGACCTTCTTTTCGTCCTCCAGGCTTTCGTGCAGCAGCGCTTGGTCGTCGCGCAAATCGAGCTGGCCGGCGAGCGCGGCGGCGGTGCCGTAGGCGGCGATCACGTAGTGCACGACTTTCTGCATCGAGGCGATCAGCGCGGCGTCGCGCAAATGCGGCACCTTGACGATGCTCATCATCTTCTCTGTCTCGGCGATCAGGGCCTGCATGGCCTGATCGGTATGTTCGCGCGACTTGGCCTTGCGTCGGGACAGGATCGAATCGAGACGCTCCTCCTTCACCAGCGTCTTCTGGCGATGGTCCGCCAGAAGCTTCTTCAGCGAGGGATGCGCGGCCATCTCCGCCATGCGCAACAGCGCATCGGCAAGCTGCTCCTCGAGGCTGCGCAGCTCCTGCAATTCGGCGATATACATGTCGTTGAATGTGGCGATCTGCATGGGCGTGCTCCTTTCGGCGCCCAACGATCTACGACGAGACGGGTTGCCGTCGTCCGAGCCTGACCGCGCAAGGGTCTGAGCCGATCAAGCAGCGCCTATGCCGCGAAGCCACCATCGATCATCTGTAGCGACCCGGTGATCATTGCGGCCTGGGGCCCGGCGACGAAGGCCACGTAGTCGGCAATCTCGCTCGGCCGGATATGGCGCTTGATGGCCATGAAGCTGTGCATGGTCTCGGCCATCGGGCCGCTGGCCGGATTCATGTCGCTGTCGGTGGGTCCAGGCTGAATGGCGTTGACGGTGATTCCGCGGGCGCCGAAATCGCGCGCCAGGCCGCGCACCATGCCCTGCATGGCGGACTTGCTGAGTGCATAGGCCGCGCCGCCGGCGAATGGGATGCGGTCGCCGTTGGTCGAACCGATGACGACGATGCGGCCACCGTCGGGCATGCGCCGCGCTGCCTCGACGGCGGCGTGGTAGGGCGCCTTCACGTTGATGTCGATCAGGCGGTCGACGGCATCGGCGTCGAGGCTGAGCGGATCGCCCATCACCAGGGTACCGGCGCTGATCACGATGACGTCCAGCGCGCCGCGGTCGGCGACGGCCTGGACGAGCGCCCGCCGGTCGGCGCTGTCGACCTTGAGCGCCTGTGAACCGGTTTCCTCGGCGAGCGCCAGGGCGGCGTCCGACGAGCCGAGATAGGTGAAGGCGACCTTGGCGCCATCGCTGGCGAACCGGCGGACGATGGCGGCGCCGATGCCGCGGCTGCCGCCCAGGACAAGGACATTCTTGCCGGCAAAGTCGTTCATGCTCGACTCCCGCTAGTGTGGGTGCAGATGATGAGCGTGTCCGCGCCCGGCTTTCGCTTTCAGTTCGGCATGGAACCTGCCCATCTCGGCGAACAGTTCCATGACGCCGAGTTCCTGCTTGGAGCCGAACTCGCGATAGAGCGAAGCGACGTTGACCACCATGCGCTCGGAATCGCCCCAGCCGGCGAAGCGGTCGAGCGCGATGTCGCGCGCCGCCTGGAACACCGGCATGCCGGAGTCGTAGCGCCGGCGCGCTTCGGCCTTGATGTAGAGCAGGTAATCCTTCATCGCCTGCACGCCCTTCTTGTCGGTGATCGGCCCGTGCCCCGGCACCACGGTCTCGACATCCCAGGCGATGATCTGGTCGCAGGCCGCCACCCAGTTGTCGACCGGGCCTGCCCAGAGCACCGGATGGCCCTCGACGAACAGGATGTCGCCGGTGAAGACGGTGCGATCCTTCGGCACGTGCACCAGCACGTCACCTCGGGTATGCGCGGGGCCGACAGTCTTCAGCACGACGTCCTTGTCGCCGACCTCGAGCCTCAGCTCGTCGTCGAACAGGCGCGTGGGCAGGGTGTTCCTGACGTCGTCCCACTTGAACTTGCTGGCCATCACCTCGTGCAGGAAGGCGCCGGCCTCGCCGAGCTGGCGCCAGTTGCGCTGCATGGCGGCGAGCTCTTCCGCCGGCCGTTCCCTCATCTCCTCGGCGCAGGCGCGTGAGGCGATGATCTCGGCACCCGTCACGAGCTGGTTGCCGAAGGTGTGGTCGCCGTTGGAATGCGTGTTGACCAGCCGGCCGATCGACTTCGCGGCAGGGACAGCGTCGCGCATCTGCTCCAGCATCTCGCGCGTGAGCTTGAGATCGAACAGCGTGTCGACCAGCAGGGTCTGATCACGATCGGCGATCAGGCCGGCGTTGCTCCAGCCCCAACCCCCGTCGGGCTGCAGATAGGCGAAACAGCCGTTGCCGAGGTCATGCAGGCCCTTGGTGTATTGCCATTTCGCCATGGCGTCCTCCTCACATGATCTTCTCAGCCCAGGCGACTGTCTTCATCGCCATCGTCTTCAGATGATCGGCCATCGAGAAGCCTGAAACGCCCTTGCGCGGCCTGAGATCGTGATCGCCGTCTTCCAACCAGAGGATTTCTATGGCCTTCGAAAGCGTGTAGCCAGTGACCTCCTCGCGGGTGCCGAACGGATCGCGCGTTCCCTGGACGATCAGCGTCGCCGTCTTGAGATTGGCGAGGTGGGCGGTGCGCAGCTGCGTCGGCTTGTCGACCGGATGGAAGGGGTAGCCGAGGCAGAGCAGTCCGGCTGCGTGATGCTCGTCGGCGATCATGCTGGCAACTCGTCCGCCCATCGACTTGCCGCCGATGATCAACGGCCCGCTTGCCCCGAGAGCAGCGATCGCAGCGACGTACTCGGGACACAGCTTCTCTGCCCGCGGCGGTGGCTTGCGACTGGACGACGTGCGGCGGCTCGCCATGTATTCGAACTCGAAGCGGGCGACGCGAATGCCCGCCTCCGCCAGGCTCTTGGCGATGGCGTTCATCGCCGGCGAATCCATTGGCGCGCCCGCACCGTGCGCCAGCAAGATCGAGTGCATCGCCTTGGCCGGTCCGTCGATCAAGAAATCCACTAAAACGCTCCCGTGAACTCGAACTCGATCGCGTTCCTCACATTGTCGATCTTCCACCAGTTCAGCCGCCGCAGGAAGCTCTGGCCGAGCAGGGCGCGGCTCTTGGGCGCGCCCATGGTGGCCAGGACGTTCTCCATTGTGCGGTCGCCGATCTGCAGGCTGCGCAGGCGGAACACGCGTTGCTGCATGGCGCGGCCGTCGGCCAGGATGAAGCGACGCTCACCCATGAAGTCGGCGTCGGTGAGCGTGCCGTTGCGCTTCATCTCCTCGACCGCCTCCTCGGGGACCTGGACCGTCGCGGCGCCGGAATCGACGATGAAGTAGGCCTGGGTGCTGCCGGCCAGTCGCGCCGACAGCACGAATACGCCGCCCATCCGCTGGAACTGCGCCATTGCCCGCGTCGCCTCCTGCTGCCCGCGCGCGGGGCAGCGCGCCCAGGCCGGGCCGCCGTGGCGCGCGGCCGAAGCATGGCAGAAGCCGCCAAGCGCCAGGACCTTGGCCAGCGTGTCGCGTTGCTCGCACGCGCCGACGGCATCGACGGCCGACGCGGCCGGATTGCGGCAGGTCGCATCGCTCGCCGTCCAGCGTGCAATGAGCTGGTCGGCGTTTTCGGCGGTCTGCGCTCGCGCCGCGCTGGTCGAGGCGAGCAGCAGCAGGAGAAGGGCAGGGAGGCCTTTCAAGCGCGGCCTATTCGGCTGCCAGCGCCGGTGCGCTCGGCGGACCGTAGTGGGACTCGATCTGGCCGCGGTAGAGATTGATCAGGCGATCGATCACCTCCGCGGGAGGCTCCTCATCGATGCTGCGCCGATAGGTCTCCTGCCAAGCGAGATGCGCGAGCGCCGCGGCGAAGGTGTCGATGAGCTCCGGCGTCTCGCCGATCAACCGGGCGAAAGCGCGACGGTCGAACTCGTAGATCAGCACCGTGGTCTCGGCCGTCACGGTGGCGTTGTGCGCCTGGCAGGCGAATAGCGCCTTGCGGCCGAAGAACTCCGTGGTGATGAATCGGTGCTCCTCGACGTTGGCGCCGTCGCGGTCGGCGGCGGTGCGCCGCGCCATGCCCTCACCGACGATGAACAGCGAATGGCGCCGCTCGCCTGCGCGCACGATCTCCGCGCCGGCGGGGAAATGGTGCTCGATCAGCGCACCGCTGATTCGGTGGCAGAGTTCCTGCGACAGGCCGCGGAACAGGCGGACCTGCTGCACCAGGTGGAACACGTCGAGAGAACGGTTGGCGATGCGCGTGCGGCCTTCGATCGTGATCGACCCGCTCTTGGGGAAGGCGATGCCGATGTCGGCGTCGCGCATGCATTGCAGGATGCTCTTGATGACGGCGTGCTCGGCCTTCTTGCCGTCGCCGTAATTGGCGATGGTGAAAGCGACCTCGTAGAGCACGCCATCGGGCGTGAGCTTGCGGGCGAATACCGAAGGCGGCGACACGTGCGTCACGCCTGCCGCCGCCAGGGTCGCGGCATAGAGGATGCGCTCGGCGCTCTCGACCGAGGTGTCGTAGTCGATGGTGATCTCGATAGTGCGCTTGGAGCGCATGTCGGGCTGCGCTTGGTTGAGGATGACGGCGCTCGCGAGCTGCAGGTTGGGCACATAAACGATCTCGTTCGCGCCGGTCTGCAGCACGGTCGTGCGCCAGGTGATGCGCTCGACCTTGCCCGACAGCCGGTCGTTGATACGCACCGAATCGCCCACCCGAAAGGGCTTCTCGACGTTGAGCAGGATGCCGGTGAACAGCGCCAGCATGACGTCGCGCAGCGCGATTCCCAGGATCATCAGCGAGGCGCCGCCGGTCGCCACCAGGGCGGTGACATCGCGCTGGAAGACGAAAGCCAGGATCAGGCAGATGCCGACGAAGATCACCAGCCCCGAGACTAGGCTGCCGATCAGCGGCGGCACTTCCTTGGCGGTCCGCCGCTCGAGCCAGCCGTGGACGATCTCGCGCTTGACGATGCGGGCCAGCATCAGGGTGATGGCGAGGCAGAGCGCGCCCGCGATCCACTGCGCCAGCGTGACCTCGGAGAGGCCCGAGACCACGGCCAGCGGGCCCGTGAACAGCCGGTCGAGAACAACGAGCACGACCAGCGCGACGATGACCGTCGCCGGCCGGCCATAGACCTTCATCGCGCCGTCCGACATGGGTCCTCCTAGGTCGCCGCCGGAAGGCGGACGATGAAGCCGGGCTCGCCGGTGGAGATGGCGAGCGAGCCGCCATAGAACTCCACGATCATGCGGGCGAGAACGAGGCCGACCAGCTCGCCGCCGGCGGCATCCGTGGTGTCGACTGCGGCAAGCCGCGCCAGGAACTGTCGGGATTCATCGAGCATGGCGTCGGTCGGTTGGGCGGGACCGGAGAAGGCCGTGCCGGTGATGGCGAGCACCAGCCATTGCCCCGCTTCCTGCTTCGCCGAAATGGTCACATCGCCCTGGCCCGAGCGCTGCGCGGGCATGGCGATGATGTTGGCGATGGCCCGGCGCAGCAGATCGGCGTCGGCGCGGGCTGGAGCCAGGTCGGCGGGAACGGTCGACGAGACCGAGAACTTCGGGAGGCGGCGATAGGCGACGAGATCGTCGTCGACGACCTGAGCTGCCACGGTCGCGAGGCTGACCGGCGTCGTGTCCGCCTTGACGAGGCTTTGGCGGAACAGCTCGACCTGCTGGTAGTCGCCGACCAGGCGGCTCAGCCGCGTGGTTTCGCCTGTCACGAAGGCGAGGCGGCCGGCCATGCCAGGCTCGGCCTTGGCCACCGCCGGCGCGAGCGTCGCCAGCTGGCCGGTGACCGCCTGCAGCGGCTCGTTGATGGCGGCGACGAGGTTGGTGAAGAAGCCGCGCTTGATCAGGTCGACGTCCTTGAGCTTGGCAAGGGCGGCCTGGCCTACGGCGACCTGGCGGGCGAGCTCGCGCCGCTGGCTGCCGACGAGGCCGGTCAGGCGCGCGCGGATCTGGCCGAACTTCACGCCGGCATAGAGGCCGATCGCCGCCAGCACGACGAACAGGATGCCGGCCTTGATCAGCACCGCGCGCAGCACGTCGGCAAAGTCGTCGGTGAGGTCGTCGACGACGGCGACGATGATGGATGGACTTCCGGCGAAGTCGATCACCGGGAAGGTGCGCACGAAGATGGTGTGGTGGCGCTTGTCGGTCGCCACGGTGTAGTCCTTGGCATTCGGATCGAAGCTGATCGAGCGCACGAACTGCGCCGTCTGCGCATCGGAGAAGAGATAGAAGACGTCGTCCTTCTGCCACACGTCGACGCGCGAATCGGCGGCGCGCTCGACGCGCTCCGACACCTCCTTGCTGATGCCGATCGCCCATTTCACCTCGGCCGTGGCGCTGGCGCGCTCGAGCGGCACGTCGAGATTGCTGGCGAACTCGAGCGAGCCCGCGAACTTGCCGTCGACCACGATCGGCATGATGGCACGGACATCGACGCGGCCGCCGATGCCGGTCTCGACAGCGATCACGGGCTGGCGGCGTTCGTTGGCCGCCACCACGGTCCGGCGATATCTCGATGCATCGACTCCGAAGTCATTCGGCTGGCCGGCGCGGTAATAGATCGTCGCCGGGGGCAGCCAGAAGTTGAGCTGCTCGACGCTGTGATGCTTTTTGAGCTCCTGGAAGAACGGCTCCATGCGCGCTACCAGGGTCGCGCGATCCTGGCGCGCAAAGGCCTCCATCGTCGTGGTGTCCTGGAGCAGCACATCGGCCGCCATGCTCATGACGAGCGAGCGCTGCTTCAGCAGATCGCGGAATACCGTCTCGAAGTCCTTGGCATTGTCGCTCGACGTCTGGATGGCGGCATTGGTGCCGGCGGAATAGGCGTCCATGCCATAGAAGCCCGCCAGCACCGCCGCACCGGCCACGATCGTGCCCAGGATCCACAGCCGTCCGCCGCTGCTCTTCCCGCTGTCGTCGTCATCCCCGCTCGACGTCACGCTCATTGCCCTGCCCCAAATGAATGCCCCGAGGCAGGCTATTTGAATTGATGCCGTAAGTGCAATGAGTCAGCGGTTGCTCTCACGCCTTTCGGCTGACCAGGGAGAACATGGCGCCCTGCGGATCGACGCCCTGCACGATCCAATCGCCGCCCGGCACTTCCATCGGGCCGTTGACGACCTGGCCGCCTTCCTTCTTCAGGCGCTCGAGTGCCGCGCCGATGGCGTCGACGCGGAAGTAATAGCCCCAGAACGGCGCCGGTACTTCGGCAGGCTTGGTCATCATGCCGCCGATCGCGGGGCCGCCCGCGGCGAAGAGCTGGTAGCGACCCATCGCGCCCATGTCGAGCGCCTCGTCCTTGGTCCAGCCGAACAGCTCGGCATAGAAGGCGAAGGCCTTTTCGCCGTTGGCCGCCATCAGCTCGTGCCAGCCGATCGTGCCCGGCGTCGCCGGATCGGCCGGCGGCGGCGGCATGTCGGACAACGGCTTGAACAGGCTGAATGCGGCGCCCTGCGGATCGGCGACCATGGCGAAGCGGCCGATGTTGGGAATGTCGGTCGGCGGCACATGCACCGCGCCGCCGGCCTTGGTCACGCGGCCGACATAGGCGTCGACGTCGCTGACGCCGACATAGCCGACCCAGCCCGGCCTGGCGCCGGCATCGCACGCCTCCTTCGGCAGGGTCATCAGGCCCGCCATCGGGACTTCGCCGGCCAGCAGCAGCGTGTAGTCCATGCCGGCCTGATTGGCGTCCTGGGGCTTCCAGCCCACGACATGGCTGTAGAAGCGCTGCGCCGCCTTGGCGTCGGTCGTCATGAGTTCGTACCAGACGAAGGTGTTCGCCATGTCAGCCTCCCTTCAGATTGTCGCGACGAGGGCTTCGAGCTGATCGGCGCAGAGGCCCCAGCCTTCGTGAAACCCCATCTTCTCGTGTGCCTCGCGGTCGGACACCGTCCAGTGGCGCACGCGCGCGGTATAGCGCGTTTTGCCACCTTCGTCCTCGAAGGTGAGGATCAGGGTCATGAACGGCTTCTCCGACGGCTCCCACGCCTTCACGTAGGCATCGGTCGAGACCAGCTTCTGATTGGGCACGACCTCGAGGTAGACGCCGTGGTTGGGCAAATCCTTGCCATCGGGACCGCGCATGACGAAGTAGGCTGAGCCGCCCGGCCGCACGTCCACTTCGACAACCGGCGTGGTGTAGGGTTTCGGCGCGAACCACTGCTTCAGCAGCTCGGGGTCGGTCCATGCACGATATACCTTCTCGCGAGGCGCATTGATCAGGCGGGTGAGGACAAGCTCGCGATCGGCGGACATCTGTTTCTCCTTCGGGGGCAATTGCGTTGCTTACCCAAGGACGAACGGGCTATCCACCTTCCGACATCGAGCGCAGATTATTTCGAGGGACACATGGCGGTCACAATCTATGGCATCAAGAATTGTGACACGATGAAAAAGGCACGCGCCTGGCTGGACCAGAAGAGCGTCGCCTACGCCTTCCATGACTACAAGGCCGCCGGTATCGAGCGTGGCCGTCTCGAAGGCTGGGCCGGCAAGGTCGGCTGGGAGAGCCTGCTCAACCGTGCCGGCACGACCTTCCGCAAGCTGCCCGACAAGGATAAGGAAGGCCTCACCGGGCAGAAGGCGATCGCGCTCATGCTTGACCAGCCGTCGATGATCAAGCGGCCGGTGCTCGAGACCGCCGGGAAGCTGCTGGTCGGGTTCAAGCCGGAGCAGTATGAAGAACTCATCGGACCGCGGGCCTCCAGGCC
>JAEZHS010000447.1 GCA_023436825.1 Pseudomonadota bacterium
CCTACCTATTAGAGGTAGTCTGAAGACCCTCGTTGACGGCTTGGGGAAAAAGCGGCATCGTCTTGATGTTAAACGATTTTTCGCCGGCTTCGGCGACTGTCTTCAGGTTAGAGGGGGCGTCGGAATCTAGGTTCCGACGTTTTTTAGCGGGGGCTTCGGCCCCCGCCTTTTTTTGTGCCGGGCCCCACAGCTACGGTCACTAACACTCCCAAAGCCCACGAGAAGTGGTATAGCCGGCCCATCAACTCACTGAATCTGGTTTTGGGGCGATGGCAGGCCATTCGCAGTTCAAGAACATCATGCACCGCAAAGGGCGTCAGGACGCCCAGCGGGCCAAGATCTTCACCAAGCTCATCCGCGAAATCACCACCGCGGCGCGTCTGGGCGCTGCCGATCCGAATGCCAATCCGCGCTTGCGCGCGGCGGTGATCGCGGCGCGTGAAGCCAACATGACGCGCGATACCATCGATCGCGCGATCAAGCGCGGCTCAGGCAGCGACGCCGACGCCAACTACGACGAGGTCCGCTACGAGGGCTACGGCCCGGGCGGCGTGGCGCTGATCGTCGAGGCGCTCACCAACAACCGCAACCGCACCGCGGGCGAGGTCCGTTCGATCTTCGCCAAGCACGGCGGCAATCTCGGCGAGTCCAACAGTGTCTCCTTCATGTTCGACCGTGTCGGCGAGTTCCGCTTTCCGCTGAGCGTGGGCAGCGCCGACGAGGTGCTGGAGAAAGCGATCGACGCCGGCGCCGACGACGTGGTGAGCGGCGAGGGCGAAGAGGGCGTGCACGAGATCTACGGCGCACAGGACAACTTCAACTCCGTACGCGAGGCGCTCGAGAAGTCCCTCGGACAGCCCTCGGTCGCCAAGCTGTCGTGGCGACCCAAGACCACCACGCCGGTCGAGGGCGAGACCATGAAGACGCTGCTCGACCTGATCGCGGCCCTGGATGACAACGACGACGTCCAGAACGTCTACGCCAATTTCGAGGTGTCGGACGACGCTCTGGCGAAGTTCGCGGCCTGAAGCCCGGGACGATGAGACTGATCGGCCTCGATCCCGGTCTGCGATTGACCGGCTGGGGCGTGATCGACGTCGACGGCAACAGGTTGCGCCACGTCGCCCATGGCGTGATCAGGGTGGCGACCACCGGCACGCTCGCCGATCGGCTGCGTGAGCTGTTCGACGGCGTCGCCGCAATCGTCGAGGCGCAGCGTCCGCTGGAGGCCGCCATCGAGGAGACCTTCGTGAACGTGAATCCGGGATCGACGCTGAAGCTCGGCCAGGCGCGCGGTGTCGTCCTGCTGGCGCCGGCACGCGCCGGCCTGCCGGTGTTCGAGTACGCCGCCAACCTGGTGAAGAAGTCGGTGACCGGCGCGGGCCATGCCGACAAGCGCCAGATCGCCATGATGGTCGGCCGCCTGCTGCCCGGCGTCGATGCCAGCGCCGATGCCGCCGATGCGCTGGCCGTCGCCATCTGCCACGCCCATCATCGTGCCACTGCAAAGCGCGTGGAGGCCGCCCTTTGATCGCAAAGCTGAAAGGCATCGTCGATTCGGTCGATAGCGACAGTGCCGTCATCGACGTCGGCGGTGTGGGCTATCTCGTCTCGGCCTCCGCACGCACCTTGCGCGACCTCGTGGCCGGTGGGCCCGCGACCATGCTGGTCGAGACCATCGTGCGCGAGGACGCGATCGCGCTCTACGGCTTCCTCGAGACCGCCGAGCGCGACTGGTTCCGCATCCTGACGACGGTGCAGGGAGTCGGCGCCAGGGTGGCGCTGTCGATCCTGTCGACCCTGTCGCCCGACGAGATCGCCCGTGCCATTGCCGCCCAGGATCGCGCCACGCTGAGCCGCCCGGCCGGCGTCGGCCCCAAGCTCGCCGCGCGGCTCGCCACCGAGCTCAAGGACAAGGCGGCCGCGTTCGGCGTCGCGCCGGCCGCCAAGGGGGTGGCGGCGCCTGCCTCTGCTGCGCCGACGGGCTCGATCAACGAGGATGCCGTCTCCGCCCTGGTCAATCTCGACTACAAGCGCGTCGAGGCGTTCGGCGCTGTGGCGCGCGTGACGCAGCGGCTGGGTGAGGGCGCCACGTTCGACGCGGTGGTCCGCGCCGCCCTGCAGGAGCTGGCGCGATGAACGGTGACGATCGCCTGGTGACGTCCAAGCGCGCGGAAGAGGACGCGGCCGAACTGGCGCTGCGCCCGCAGACGCTGGTCGATTTCATCGGCCAGAAGCAGCTGCGCGAAAACCTGAAGATTTACGTCACTGCCGCGAAGTCGCGCAAAGAAGCGCTCGATCACGTGCTGTTCCACGGCCCGCCGGGGCTCGGCAAGACGACGCTGGCGCAGATCGTGGCGCGCGAGATGGGCGTGGGCTTTCGCGCCACCTCGGGGCCGGTGATCCAGAAGGCCGGCGACCTCGCCGCTCAGCTCACCAACCTGCAGCCGCACGATGTTCTCTTCATCGACGAGATCCATCGCCTCAATCCATCGATCGAGGAGATCCTCTATCCCGCCATGGAGGACTTCCAGCTCGACCTGATGATCGGCGAGGGGCCGGCGGCGCGCTCGGTGCGCATAGAACTGCCGCCCTTCACCCTGGTCGGCGCCACCACGCGCTCGGGCCTGATGACCCGCCCGCTGCGCGAACGCTTCGGCATTCCGCTGCGCATGATCTTCTACGAACCGGCCGAGCTCGAGACCATTGTCCATCGTGCCGCCCGGGTGCTGAAGATGCAGATGGCCAAGGATGGCGGCGCGGAGATCGCCAGGCGCTCGCGCGGCACGCCGCGCGTGGCCAATCGCCTGCTGCGCCGTGTCCGCGACTTCGCCGCCGTCGGTGGCCATCCAGTGGTCGACGCCAAGGTCGCCGATGAGGCGTTGAGCCGGCTCGAGATCGATGGTCGTGGGCTCGATGCGATGGACCGTACCTACCTTGCCTGCATCGCCGAGAATTACGGCGGGGGTCCGGTCGGCGTCGAGACGCTGGCCGCGGCGCTGAGCGAGCAGCGCGACGTCATCGAGGACGTCATCGAGCCCTATCTCATGCAGCTCGGCCTGCTGATGCGCACGCCGCGCGGCCGACTGCTCTCGGAAGGCGGCTATCGTCATCTCGGCATCGCCATGCCGCGCGAGCAGAAGCAGCAGCTCGATCTCCTGACCGCCGGCGGCCAGGAGGATGAGGCGTGAGCGCGCCCGCTGGCCCCACCAGCGGCCATATCGCCGGCGGCGTACATGTGCTGCCGTTGCGGATTTATTACGAGGACACCGACGCCGCGGGCATCGTCTACTATGCCAACTGGCTGCGCTTTCTCGAGCGCGGCCGCACCGAGCTGCTGCGCCTGCTCGGCCAGGAGCACAGCGCCCTGCGCGACGAGCGCGGTGTGAATTGGGTCGTGCGCCGCTGCGCCATCGATTATCTGAAGCCGGCGCGATTGGATGAAACGATCGAAGTCGTCACCAGTTGCGGAGAATTGCGCGGTGCTTCGCTGGCAATGATCCAGCTCGCGCGCCGCGGCGAAGAGATCCTGGTTCGTGCCGAACTCGTCGTCGCCTGCATGGGGGCGACGGGACGGCCGGTCCGATTGCCGCCGCACCTGCGGACTGCCCTGGCCCAGGTTGCCGCGGGGGACTCGCCCCGCTCACGCCACATTCAGGTATAACCCTTTGAACTAACGGAGATATCAAAATGGACGCGTTTGCGCAGGTCGCCAGTACCCCTCTTGGCGGCAGCACCGGACCGGTCGACATGTCGGTCTACGGCCTGTTCATGCAGGCCGACTGGGTCGTCAAGGCCGTGATGATCGCGCTCCTGCTGGCCTCGTTCTGGTCGTGGGCGATCATCTTCGAAAAGATGCTGCGCCTGCGCTCGCTGAAGAGGAGCGCCCAGACCTTCGAGGACACGTTCTGGTCGGGCGTCTCGCTGGAAGATCTCTACGATCGCGTCGGGGCCAAGCCGGACGATCCGATGTCGAGCATCTTCTCGGCCGCCATGCGCGAATGGCGCCGGTCGGTGTCCAAGGGTCTCGCCACCAGCGCCACGGCACGCGCAGCGCTTCGCCAGCGCATCGAGCAGGTCATGAGCGTCACCATCCAGCGCGAGATGGAGGCGATCGAGAAGCGGCTGGGCTTCCTCGCCACGGTCGGCGCCAACGCCACCTTCGTTGGCCTGTTCGGCACGGTGTGGGGCATCATGAACAGCTTCGGCCACATCGCGCAGTCCAAGAACACCTCGCTCGCGGTCGTGGCGCCCGGCATCTCCGAGGCGCTGTTCGCCACCGCCATCGGCCTGGTCGCCGCGATCCCGGCCGCTGGCGCCTACAACATCCTGTCGGGCCAGGTCGCGCGCTACGCCCAGCAGCTCGAATCCTTCGCCGGTGAATTCATCACCATCCTGTCGCGTCAGCTCGAGGAACAGGTCTGATGGCCGGCGTCATCCCCGCCGCCGGCAGCAGCGCGGGCGGCAGCAAGTTCCGGCGGCGGCGCTACACGCCGATCGCCGACATCAACGTCACGCCACTGGTCGACGTCATGCTGGTGTTGCTGATCATCTTCATGATCACCGCGCCGCTCCTGCAGGTCGGCGTGCCGGTCGACCTGCCCAAGACCTCGGCCCAGCAGGTCGGCGGTAAGGACGAGCCGCTGGTCGTCTCCGTCAATGCCCAGGGTGAGGTGTTCCTCGGCGAGACCAAGTACGACCTCGGCGAGCTCGGTACCAAGCTCAAGGCCGTGCACGAGGAGAAGCCCGACCAGCGCGTGTTCATGCGCGGCGACAAGGCCGTCGACTACGGCAAGATGATGGAAGTGATGGGCGTGGTGATCGACAGCGGCTTCCGCCAGCTCGGTCTGCTCGGCGAGCAGGCGCAGCAACTCGGCAAGGGCGCGGGCGGCACCGTCACGCCGGCGCCTGCGCCTGCGCCGCGCGGTCCGCAGCAGCCGACACCGCGTCG
>JAEZHS010000548.1 GCA_023436825.1 Pseudomonadota bacterium
CCCCCCGGCCAAATCATCGTGCCCGCGGGAGCGGGGGGCGGGCCGGAAGACGAAGACCAAGAGACCGGCCAGAGGCCCTGCGCGACCTCGACGATCAGGATGCCGTGCTTGCTGATCAGGCCCATCAGGAAGACCCCGGTGGGCAGAACACTCTTTCAGGGCCCGATCGCACCCTTGCGCAGGATCACGTTGCCATAGAGTCGGCATTCACCCGAGCTGACGATGGCATAGGCGTCGCGGGCGCGGCCGTAGAAGGCGTGGCGCTCCATGTAATGCAGCGCTGTGGCCGGCCGCGCCCGAGCGGCAAGCAAGCGCTCGATCTCGAGATGGATCGGCTCCCGCCGCGCTGGCGCGCCGACCACTTCCATGGCCGCGGCGGCGTGCGGCTCGGTCTCGTCGAGCGGCAGGACCGTCAGCACCGCACCCAGCAGACGCGGCAGGTCGACGCCGTCGGCGCGGATCAGCCGCCGCCCCATGGTCGCCGCCGGGAAGTTGGCGTCGACGAGTGCGATGTCGTCGCCGTGCCCCATCGCCCGCAGCGCCTGCAGGAGCTCCGGGCCCAGTAGCGGATCCAACCCGATCAGCATCGATCGCCTCTCCCTTCAAGTCGATAGGCGCGCCGGGCGATGCCGCCGAAAATCTCGTCGCGATCCACGCCGGCGAGACCGTCGAGACAGTCATGAGCTGCCGCCTTGACCCTGTCGTATCCCGCCGCCAGCAGGCTGACCGGCCAGTCCGAGCCGAACATCAGGCGATCGCCGCCGAATGCCCGGTGAACGTGACCGACGACAGGCGCCAGCTCGTCGATTCGCCAGTCGTGCCATCGCGCCTCGGTCACCAGGCCCGAAGCCTTGCACCAGACGTTCGGGCAGGTGGCGAGCTCGGCGACGCGGTCCGCCCATGGCTGGCTGAAGCCCGTCGCAATCGGCGGCTTGGCGGCATGGTCCAGCACGAAACGGCCGTGCGGGAAGGCGCGCGCGACCTCGATGGCGGCCGGCAGCTCGCGCGTGCGCACCAGAAGATCGTAGGCGAGCCCGCGCTCGAAGACGGCGGCGAGGCCCTGCTGCACGTCGGCGCGCGCGAGCCAGTAAGGATCCTCCTCGTCATGCACCTGGTGCCGGATGCCGACCAGCTTGCCGCCGTCGGGCCTGGCGAGCAGGCGATCGAGCGTGGCGCCGGCCTGCGCGTCGGCGAGGTCGATCCAGCCGACGACGCCCGCGACAAACGGGGTCGCGGCCGCCAGGTCCAGCAGCGCCTCGGTCTCGGCGAGCGTCGAGCAGCACTGCACCACGATGGTGGCGTCCACACCGTTCGCCCGCAGGACGGGTGCAAGATCGGCCGGCTCGAAGGGCCGCCGGATCGGCGCCATCGCCTCGCCCTCCATCCACGGATAGTCGAAACGCGCCGGATCCCAGAAGTGATGATGGGAATCGATGACCGGGCCGCTCATGCCGCGCACTCGGGCAGCGGCGCCCTGTCGTCGACCAGGCGCCGCCGGCGCAGGTCGCGCCAGCACTCCGCCGGGATGGCTTGTGCCGCCATGGCGGCGCTCACCTCGACCTCGCGCGCCGAGCGCGCGCCGATCACGACTCCGGACACGGCGGGATGGCCGAGCGCGAACTGGATCGCGGCAGCCTTGAGATCGATGCCGTGCTGGCGGCAAAGCTGCTCGAGGCGCCGGGCGCGCGCGAGCAGCCCGGCATCAGCATCCTCGTAGTCGAACTTGGCGCCGGCGCGGGGCGCGGCCAGGATCCCGCTGTTGTAGACGCCGCCCAGCACGATCCCGATGCGGCGCGCCGCGCACGAGGACAGGAAGCCATCGAGCGCGCTCTGGTCGAGCAGCGAATAGCGCCCGGCCAGCAGGAAGCAGTCGACCGGCGCCTCCTCGGCGAAGCGCCGCAACATCTCGTGCTGGTTCATGCCCGCACCGATGGCGCCGACGGAGCCCTCGCGACGCAGGCGCTCCAGCGCGGGGAACGCGCCCTTCAGCGCATCCGAATAGTGGTCGTCCGGATCGTGGACGAACAGGACGTCGATGCGATCGAGGCCGAGACGTCCGAGGCTTTCCTCGACCGAGCGCATGACGCCGTCATAGCTGAAGTCGAAGACCGGCCGCTCCGGCGGCGTTTCCTTGTAGAAGGGATCGGCCGCCGGCAGGCCGCCGTCGCCGCGACGCAGCAGCCGGCCGACCTTGGTCGAGAGGACGAAAGACGAGCGCGGTTGCCCCTGAAGGAACGCGCCGAGTCGCCGCTCGGCCAGGCCGAAGCCGTAGAGCGGCGCGGTGTCGTAGTAGCGGATGCCCACTTGCCACGCCTGCTCGACCGTGGCCCGGGCCTCGTCGTCGCCGACCGGCGCGAAGAGACCTCCCAACGGCGCGGTGCCCAGCCCGAGGCGGGTGATCTCCACCCCGGTGTCGCCGAGACGCGCGCGTGGGAGGTCCATCCTGTGGTGCCCTTACTGCGCCGGCTGCAGGCGGGCCACGATGTACTTGAAGTTCGACCACCACCACCACGGGCCTTCGTAGTAGTTGTCGGCGCTCGGATAGTTCTTCCAGTACGTCGCGTTGACGGGCACGAACTTGGACGTGCCGAACATCGGGATCACCGGCATGCCCTTGGCCAGCTCCTTGAGGAGTTCGGTGCCGTACTCGACGTTCTTGGCGTCGGTCACGGGCAGCCGCGCCATCTGGTCGATGATGCGGCTGACCTCGGCGCTCTTGTAGCGCTCGCGATTGAACGAGGCCGGCTGGCCGGTCGGGCTGACGTAGCGCTCGTGCCACCATTCCAGGCGCACCCAGACGTCCGGACCGATGGCGCAGTTCTGGCTCCAGTACGCGCCGGCCTGGAAGTTGCCGGTCGCGTACTCCGTGGCAAAGACGCCGCCCTGCTGCTGCTGGACGTTCACGTCGATGCCGAACTTCTTCCATTCGTTGGCGACGGCGAAGGCAAGCCGCTGCGACTGGATCTCGAAGTCGGCCGGCGCGTTGATCGTCATCTTCCACGGCGAGCCGTCGGGCAGACGCCAGGAATTGCCGCTCTTCTTGAAGCCGACGCTCTCGAGCAGCTTGGCCGCCTGGGCCGGGTCGTGCTTCCACCAGCCCACGCCGAACAGGCTGCGCAGCCCCGCCTCGTCCTTGGGCAGCCCGGCGACGCGCTCGGCGGTGAGCCGCTTGCCCATGCGCAGCGCGTAGTCGGGATCGAACGGCTTGTAGCCGTCGGGCAGCGCGAACTCCTTCAGCCAGCCGGTCATCGGCTCGTGATAGGTCTTCATCAGGATCGAGATCGGCGGCACGTGGATCGGCGAGGCGCGCATCATGCCCGAGAAGGTCGCAATGCTGACGTCCTCGATCTTGGTCGCGAGCGCCAGCGCCCAGCGGACCTGCCACTGGTCGTAGGGCGCCACGGAGGAGTTGAACGAGATGCCGCGCTCGCAGGGATCGTCGAGGTTGGCCCAGGGGAAGGCTTGGTACCACGCCTGCACCTTGGGATTGCGCGTGCGCAGGATCTCCAGGCCCTCCGGCGTGATGTCGGTGAGGATGTCGATCTCGTTCTGAGCCATGGCGATGACGCGCTTCTCCTCCGGCCCGTAGGATCGGAACAGCACGTACTTGGGCTTGGGCTCGCCGATGATCTGGCCGACGTCGGTGCGCTGCCAGTCGTCGCGCTTCTCCCACAGGAACCAGTAGCCGTTGGGATCGGAGTCCTTGAGCTTGTAGGGACCGATCGTGACCGGCGGATAGTTCTCGAAGGTCAGCGGATCGACCTTCTCCCAGATGTGCTTGGGGACCACGCGGAAGGAGTTGCCGAAGATCACCGAGCCGAACGAGTAGGTGATCTTGGGAAGCGGCGCCACGGTGTCGAGCTCGATGGTCTCGTCGTCGACCGCGCGGATGTCCTTGATGTTGGCCGCGATGAACCGGTTGTAGGGCAGCTTGGGATTGTCGAGCGCCATGCGCGCCGTGAACACGACGTCGGCGGAGGAGAACGGCTGGCCGTCGGACCAGGCCAGGCCCTTGCGCACCTTGAAGCGCCACTTGGTGAAGGAGTCGTCGAGCGCCTCCGGCATGGTCGCCGCCAGCGCCGGGTACTGCGTGCCCTTTACCGTGTCGATGTCCCAGAGGTTGCTGTAGCCGAGCTGGTGCAGGCCCTGCACGAGGATGTTGCCCTCGAGATACGGGTTCATGCGGCGCGGATTGCCGACGCGGCCGGTCAGGATGTCGACGACCAGCGTCTCCTTGCGCGGCGTGCCGATGTCGGTCTGCTGCGACCAGGCGACATCGGCGATGCCGAGCGCTGCCAGTGCGGCGACGGCGATGACTTTTCGTAAGCCCATTTGTTTCCCTCCCTCAGTGAATGTCCCAGCGACGATCGAGGGTGGGAATGGCGTCCACCAGGGCCCTCGTATAGTCGCTGCTCGGCGAGCTCAGGATCGCCTCGGGGCGGCCGAAATCGACCAGCTCGCCCTGCCGCATGATCGCCATCACATCCGACAGGTAGTACGCGGTGCTGAGGTCGTGCGTGATGTAGACGAACGCCACGTCCAGCCGCTCGCTCAGCTCCTTGAACAGGTTCACGATGGTCATGCGCAGCGAGGCGTCGACCATGCTGACCGGCTCGTCCGCCACGATCAGGCGCGGCTGCGCGATCAGCGCCCGCGCGATCGAGATGCGCTGCAGCTCGCCGCCGGAGAAGCCGCGGATGCCCTTGCCGGCGACCTTGGAGAGATCGAGGCCGACCGCCGCCAGCGCCTCGCCGACGATGGTGCGCAGCTCGGCCTGCGGCGCGGGCCCGCGCAGGTTGATCGCCGTCCGCCAGAGGTACTCCTCGACGGGAAGCTGCAGGCTGAAGGCCTCGAAGGGATTCTGGAAGATCGGCTGCACCAGCCGGCGCAGCGTGCCGTTGTCGACGGTGCGGCCGGCGTCCGAGACGATCGGCGATCCGGCGACGGAGATCTCGCCCGAATCGGCCGTCACCAGCCGCAGCAGGATGCGCGCCAGTGTGGTCTTGCCGCTGCCCGATTCGCCGACGATGGCCAGCACCTTGCCGTCCTCGGGACGCAGCGCCAGCGACACGCCGCCCAGGGCGACATGGCCGATGCCCGACGAGAACAGGCCGGATGCGCGATAGACCTTGCGCAGGTTGCGGACCTCGAGGATGGGCGTGCTCATGATGCGGCCCTTTCGAGGTTGATGCAGGCCGCGTCGCGGCCATCGGGCAGCAGGCGGAGGTCGGGTTCGACCTCGGCGCAGGCCGGGGTGGCGGCGCTGCAGCGCGGCTTGAAGCGGCAGCCCGACGGCATCGCCATGAAATCGGGTGGCCGGCCGTCGATGCCGACGCGGGGCTTCTTGTCGCCGAGCCGCGGCAGGGCGTCGACCAGGCCCCTGGTGTAGGGATGCGCCGGGCGACGCAGCACGGCGTCAGTCTCGCCGATCTCCGCCAGGCGGCCGGCATAGAGGATGGCGACGCGGTCGGCGACCTGCCCATGCAGGCCGAGATCGTGCGAGACGATCACGATCGAGTTGCGTCGCGCCCGCTGCAGGCGCACCAGGTTCTCCAGGATCTGGCGCTGCACGATGACGTCGAGCGCCGTCGTCGGCTCGTCGGCCAGCACGACCTGCGGATCGACGAAGGCGGCGAGCCCGATCAGCACGCGCTGGCGCATGCCGCCGGAAAGCTGGTGCGGGAAGAGCCGCAGCACGCGCTCGGGCAGCTCGAGCTCGCGCAGCGTCTGCACGATGCGGTCCCAGCGCTTGCCGGCCTCGGCGCCGGGCGTGGCTGCGCCGGCATCGAGCATCTGCGGCGCGATACGCATCAGCGGATTGAGCGCGCTCATCGAGCCCTGCGGCACGTAGGAGAAGATCTTCCACCAGTGGCGATGGAAATCGACGGCGTCGATCGTGGCGCCGCCGTCGCGATCGCGCCAGTAGACACGGCCGGAGAAGATCTCGAGCCCGTCCGAGAAGCTGCCGTAGAGCAGCTTCAGCAAGGTGGTCTTGCCGCAGCCGGATTCGCCGGCGATGCCCAGGATCTCGCCGTCCCGCACCTCCAGCGACACGCGGTCGACCGCCTTCACCAGGCCGGCGGGGGTACGGTAGCCCGCGACGACGTTGTCGACGACGATCACTGCCGGCCTCCCTGGTTGACGCGCATCCGATCGGAGATCGCGTTGGACATCAGGAAGAAGCCGATGAAGATCAGCACGATCGACACGATCGGCGGCAGCAGCCACCACCAGCGGCCGGCGATCAGCGCCTGATACTTCAGCGCCCAGTAGATCATGGTGCCGATGGTCGGCACGTTGTCGTTCGACAGGCCGAGGAAGGCGAGGCTCGATTCGACCGCGACGACGACCAGGATGGTGTTGATGAAGTTGGCGACTGCCCAGCCACGCAGGTAGGGCACCATCTGGCGCCACAGGATGCGGCCGAGCGATTCGCCGGAGAACCAGGCGAGGTTTACGAAGTCGCGCTCGCGCAGGGTGAGCGCCACGGCGCGGATCTGGCGCGCCGGAAACGGCCAGTTGAAGACGACCAGGACGGCGCCCACCGCCAGCAGCGACGTCTGGCCCTTGGTCATCGACGACAGCAGGATCAGGAGCGGCAGGCTGGGGATGACGATCAACGCGTCCATGGTGAAGGACAGCACGCGGTCGACGGCGCCGCCGCGGTAGCCCGCCAGCAGGCCGACGCCGACGCCGATGATGGTGGCGAGTGCGGCGACGCTCAGGCCCAGCATCAGCGAGTTCCGCACCGACCAGCTCAGCAGCCAGAAGGTATCCTGGCCAAGGCCGGTGGTGCCGAGCGGATGCTCCAGCTCGGGCGGCAGGTAGCGCGGATGGGTCTGCCATATGCGCGGATCGTCGGGGGCGAACAGCGACGCCACCGGCCCGATCAGGACGATCAGGGCCACGATCGAGGCGCCGAGCACCAGCCTGAAGGGAAGCCGCGTCATCATCGGTGCCGGATCCGCGGGTCGAGCAGCGGATAGATAAGGTCAACCAGCAGGGTCGCCGTGGCGACGGCGACGATCGACAGCGAGACCGTCCCCATCAGCAGGTTGTAGTCGCCCTGCAGGATCGCCGTGTAGATCAGCGAGCCGATGCCGGGATAGCCGAACACGATCTCGGCGATGATCGACCCGTTGAACATCAGCCCGAGCTGCAGGGCGAGGAAGGTGACCTGCGGCAGCATGGCGTTGGGCAGCACGTAGCGCACCAGGATACGCCGCCGCGGCAGGCCCTTCAGGCGCGCGTAGTTGACGAAGTCCTCTTCCATCAGGGTCGAGGCGAGCGCGCGCATCGACAGCATCCACCAGCCAAAGGTGACGGCGATGATGGAGACGGCCGGCAGGAAGGAATTGTAGACGACGCTCTCGATGCGGTCCCAGCTCCAGGGCACGCCGCGCACCGTCGTGGTCAGCGGGAAGACCTTCCACACGTAGCTGAACAGGATGCTGAGCACGAGGGCGAGGATGAAGTACGGGATCGGATAGAAGACGATCGCCACGCCTTCGAGGGCCTTCGACAGGCGGCTGTTGGGCGCGGCGCCGATGACGAGGCCCAGCAGGTTGCCGACCAGCCAGGCGATCAGCACCGAGCAGAGCAGCAGGCCGAAGGTCCAGGGCAGCGCCTGGCCGATCAGCTCCTTGACCGGCGTCGGGTACATGGCGAGCGACGGGCCGAAATCCTGGCTGACGACGATGCGCCACACGAAGCCGAAATACTGCTCGAGCAGCGTGCCGTTGAGGCCGAAGGCGTCGGACAGCGCCTCGCGCAGCGCCGTCACCTGCTCCTCCTGCATGTAGGCGCCCTGCGACATCATGCGGCCCAGCATGGCCTCGACCGGATTGACCGGCAGCAGCCGCGGGATGATGAAAATGAAGGTGATGCCGAACAGGATGACGGCCACGTAGACGGCCAGCCGCCCGGCGAGGAAGCGCAGGTGGCGCACCATCGCGCGGCCCCCGGTCAGATCACCTCGAGGAAGTCGCGGTCGGGCAGCGGCTTCAGGGGCGATGTCGGCAGCGTCTGGTACCAGAAGGCGACGGAGGCAATGTCGTCCTGCAGCGGCAGGTAGCGCCGCTCCTTGTCCGGTCGCCAGCCCAGCGCCTGGATTGTGACGCTCAGCTCCTTGTCGAAGCGCACCGGGTCCATGATGTGCCAGCGGTACAGGCCGAAGCGCTGCTGGGACTTGTAGACGCCGTCGGGCCGGATGACCTGGCAGAGGCCGGCATACGGGGTCGAGAACTCGGTGTAGGCGTGCGGCTGCTCGGGCTCGCAGATGCCGACATCGAAATTGTAGGCGCCGCAGAAATAGTCCTCGGTGCCGGTGCCGCAGATGGTCGGGAACTCGCGGTCGTCGTCCATGAAGAACTTGATCTCGCCCTCGCCCCACCAGCCGGTGTTGTTGACGCCCCAGGCCATGTAGGTGCCGACGTAGTGGCCCTTGCCCTTGATGCCGTCGACGATGACGTGGTCGGTCATGTAGGGCAGCGGGTTGGAGCGGCGGAAGCTCGCGTGGAAGTAGGCGGCGTCGGCCGGCACCTCGGTCAGCGTGTAGTCGATCTGGTAGTAGATGCGCGTCTCGACCTCGTCGAGGTTGGTCAGCGTGACTCGGCAGCGCTTGCGGAACGGCATCTCCCAGTAGCAGTTGAAGGCGCGGCCGGGGTTGACGCAGACGGCCAGCGAGTTCACGGGCGCAAAGCGCTCCCAGCCGTTGGCGAAGAAGTCGCCGATCGGGCACTCGACCGACGGCACGGTCTGGTCGTCCCAGTAGATGCGCAGGATGAGGAAGCGCCAGCGGCCGCCGCGGATGGTCGCCCAGATGTGCTGCAGCGCCCCGGGACCGGTGATGTCGGCCAGCACGGTGGTGGCGCCGGGCGCGACGTCGATCGATGGCGAGACCTTCCAGCCCTGCCCCAGCGAGCGCGCCGGCGACTTGCCGGTGCCCTCGGTCGCCATGCCGCCGTTGCCGGGCTCGCCGGTGAAGTTCTCCGGGCTGATGGAGCGCGTCTTCGCATCGGACAGGCGCGACAGGTTGCCGAGATGGACTCCCAGCCCGTTGAAAGCCGTCATTTCGTTTCCTCCTATGAGGAGTCGTATCGAAACGTTTCGACTCCGTCAATCGAGCGGAGTTGAGAAATTTCGGCGGTTGTGCGACGTTCCGGCCTTCGACATACCCTTTGCATGGCGAAACGTTTAGACAAGCACAGCCGCGCCCCGACCATGGTGGACGTCGCCAAGGCGGCAGGCGTCTCGATCGCCACCGTGTCGGCGGCCATCAACGGCTCGGCGCCGGTGAGCAGCGAGCTCAAGGGCCGCATCGAGAAGGCGATCCGCCAGGTCGGCTACAAGGCCAACCCCTTCGCGCGCAGCCTCAAGACCGGAACGACGTCGACCATCGGCCTGATGGTGGCCGACATCACCAATCCGTTCTTCACGACCGTCATCCACGCCATCCAGGACGTGGCGCATCGCGAGAGCTACAGCGTGATCCTGTGCTGCAGCGACGAGGATGCGGCCAAGGAGCAGACGCATCTGCGGGTACTGTCGGACCGGCGGGTCGACGGCTTCATCATCGCGAGCGCGGGCGAGACGCCGGAACTGCGGGCCCTGGTCAACGACCCGCGCACGCCGGTCGTGCTGGTCGACCGCCTGATCGCCGGCCTGCAGACCGACGCCGTGGTCATCGACAACGTCGAGGCGACACAGAACGCGGTCGGCCACCTGATCGCCGCCGGCCATCGCCGCATCGGCCTCATCACCGGACGGCGCTCCCTCTCGACCGGCCGCGAGCGCTACCAGGGCTATCGTCGCGCGCTCGCGGACGCCGGGCTGCCGTACGAGCCGGCGCTGGTCGGCACCGCGCATTTCGGCGACGAGGACGGCTATCGTGCCGCCGCCAAGCTGCTGGCGCTGAAGAAGCCGCCGACGGCGATCTTCGCCTGCAACAACCTTTCGGGCCTCGGCCTGATGCGGGCGATCCACGAGGCGGGCCTCGCCTGCCCCAAGGACATCGCCGTCGCCTGCTTCGACGATTTCGACTGGGCCGAGGTCTTCCACCCGCGCCTGACGACCATCGCGCAACCGACCAAGGCGATCGGGCGGCAGGCCATGCTGCTGCTGCTGGAGCGCCTGCGCCAGCGCGATGCCGACCAGATGCCGCCGCGCGTGGTGCGCCTGAAGGCCGAGCTCAAGGTCCGCGACTCCTCGGCTCCGCCGGCGCCCGGCCGCTCCTGAGCGAGCTCAGCCTGCGAGTTCTTGGCCGATCGCCTTGCGGACGGCGGCCCGCTCCGATACCAGCCTCCGGTGCTCGACGACGCGGGGGATGCGCGCCGGATCGACGCCATCCGCCTCGAGCCACTGCGCCAGGGTGAAGAGATAGGCATCGCAGATGGTGTACTGCGCCCCCGTCACCCACGGGCCCTTCAGCATATCCTTCTCGATCAGTTCGAAGCAGGCGGTGACCGACTGCGGCACCTTGCGCTGCATGGCGGCGATGGCGGCCTTGTCGTCGGCGTCGACCCAGCGATGGCCGCGCATGCGATGGGCGTGCGCCACGTGCAGGGTCGAGCAGAGATAGGCGTTGAAGGCCTGAACCTCGGCAAAGGCAAAGGGATCGTCGATCGGCGCAAGACGGGCGGCGGGAAAGCTCTGGGCGACGAAGGCCAGCATGGCCGGCGTCTCGGTCAGGATGCCGCGATCGGTGACCAGCGCCGGCACGCGGCCCTTGGGGTTGACCGCGAGGTAGGCGGGCGACTGCTGCTCGGTCCTGGCGAAGTCTACGCGCACCGTCGAATAGTCGGCGCCGGCCTCCTCCAGGGCGATGTGCGTAGCGAGCGAGCAGGTGTGGGGAGCGTAGTAGAGCTTCAGCATGCGGCGAGATTAACCGGTTGCCGCGCCGAGCGGCTGATACGCGACGCTGTCCCGGCCGGACTTTTTCTATGGTTCAACGCGGCAAGAGCCTGCGCTTCGAGATGAAGCGCAGCGGTTTGCGCATGGGCTCTCGCTTCGGAATGTCGACATCCAGTCCACCCAACGGGGCGAAGCGTCGGCGGATCGCTTCTACGAGATTTCGGGACCGTGGGGCATTTGATCGGACCTTGAGGAAGCCATCTCACCTCTTCCCCTGATGGGGAAGAGGAGCATGAAGGCGAGGAACGACGCCCTGGTCAGTCACCGGCCGGCGTCTCGGCGAGATCGCCGGTCTCGCTCTTCTTCGAATGGTCGGCGGCCAGCATGACGTAGACGGCGGGCACGACGAACAGGGTGAAGAGCGTGCCGATGGCGAGGCCGCTCGCGATCACCAGGCCCATGCTGAAGCGCGACAGCGCGCCCGCGCCGGTGGCGACGATCAGCGGCACGACGCCCAGCACCATCGCCGCCGTGGTCATCAGGATGGGCCGCAGCCGGATCCCTGCGGCCTGCTCGATGGCCTCGCGCTTGGACTTGCCCGTCATCTGCAGCTCGTTGGCGACCTCGACGATCAGGATGCCGTGCTTGCTGATCAGGCCCATCAGGGTTACCAGGCCGACCTGGGTGTAGATGTTCAAGGTGGCGCCCGGCCAGGCCACGGTGCTGAGCGCCATCAGGAAGACCAGCGCGCCGGCGATCGACATCGGCACCGAGAACAGGATGATCAGCGGATCGCGGAAGCTCTCGAACAGGGCCGCCAGCGACAGGTAGATGATGATCAGGGCGAAGCCGAAGGTGACGATGAAGCCGCCGCTTTCCTGGATGTACTGGCGCGAGGCGCCGCCGTAATCGACCGAATAGCCCTGCGGCAGGGTACGCGCCGCGAGCTCCTGCAGGGTCTCCAATGCCTCGGCCTGCGACACGCCGGGGAAGGCCACGCCCTGGATGGTGGCGCTGTTGAGCTGCTGGAAGTGGTTCAGCGACTGCGGGATCGCCTTGGTGACGATCTTGGCCACGGTCGACAACGGCACCGACGAGCCGTCGGCGCAACGGATGTGGTAGTCCAGGATCTGGTCGATGTTCTGACGCGAGCTCTGCTGGACCTGCGGGATCACCTTGTAGGAGCGGCCGTCGAGGGCGAAGTAGTTGACGTAGCCGCCGCCCAGCATCGAGCCCATGGCGGCGCCGATGTCGCTCATCTTCAGGCCGAGCTGCGAGGCCTTGTCGCGGTCGATCACGACGGTGGCCTGCGGCGAATCGATCTTGAGATCGGTGTTGAGGAAGATGAACCGGCCGGTGGCCAGCGCCTCGCGCAGGAAGGACTGCGCCACCTCGTTCAGGGATTCGAACGAGCCGGTCGTGCTGATCACGAACTGGACGGGCAGGCCCTGGCTGCCCGGCAATGGCGGCGGCTGGAAGGCCACGACCTGGGCGCCGGCGATGCCCGCGAGCTGGCCCTGGATGATGGGCTGGAGCTGGTTGGTAGTCATGGTGCGCTTGTCCCACGGCTTCAGCACGTAGCCCGTGATCGACTGGCCGGGCACGTCGAGCTGGAAGACGTGGTCGGACTCGGGGTGGCTGGCGCCGATCTCGTACATCTGGCGCGAGTAGAGCTGGCGCTGGTCGATCGTCGAGTTGGGTGCCGAGGTCGCGAAGGCGATGATGACGCCCTGGTCCTCCTGCGGCGCCAGCTCGCTCGCCGTGGCGCTGTAGAGGAAGTAGATGCTGCCCAGCACCAGCACGGCGAAGGTCGCGGTGACCGGCAGGTTGTTCAGGCTGCCCTTGAGCCAGCGCTCGTAGCGGCGGCGCACCCAATCGAACACGCGGTCGATGGCGCGGATCAGGCGCGCCTCCCAGCCGCGGTCGTTCTCGGTGTGCGGCTTCAGCATGCGCGAGCACATCATCGGCGACAGCGTCAACGCCACGATCGCCGAGATCGTGACGGCGCCGACCAGGGTGAAGGCGAACTCGGTGAACAGCGCGCCGGTCAGGCCGCGCTGGAAGCCGATCGGGACATAGACGGCGACCAGGACCACGGTCATGGCGATGATCGGCCCGCCGAGCTCGCGCGCCGCCTGGATGGCGGCGGGGAACGGCTTCATCCCCTCCTCGAGATGGCGGTTCACGTTCTCGACGACGATGATCGCGTCATCGACCACCAGGCCGATCGCCAGCACCAGGGCGAGCAAGGTCAGCAGGTTTATCGAGAAGCCGAATGCCGCCATCATCGCGAAGGTGCCGACCAGCGACAGCGGAATGGCGATGACGGGGATCAGCACCGAGCGCACCGAGCCTAAGAAGGCGAACACGACCAGCGTCACGATAAGCAGCGCCTCGTCCAGGGTGCGGATCACCTCCTCGATCGAGCTGTTCACGAACTCCGTCGAGTCATAGATGATCTGGCCGTTCAGGCCCTGCGGAAGCTGCGCCTGGATGCTCGGAAAG